>LKMS01000056.1 GCA_001563965.1 Haloferacaceae archaeon PL-Br10_E2g29
CCGTACCCAATCGTACCGCCGTCCAATAAATAAGGCTTCCCTTTCGACCCCTCTATGGCAGTCGGTACCGTTGCTCCCCATAACACCTTTATCCACGGCAAGCGTGCTGTACGGTATCACGCCCTCGGTCGATGAGCCGTCGGCCTCAGACGAAGTTGGCAATCCTTAAATGCCCTCGTCTAGTAACTCGCTGTAGTATCTCGTGATAGTAGCTTCTCCCCACCGCCAGATAACTCACCCATGGTAGATGTCAGCCAACACGAACTTGTCCCAGACCACATGCCCATCGATGGCGACGAACTCGACGCCGTCCTCGAAGAGTATGGGGTCTCTCGCACCGACCTGCCGAAGATCAAGCGAAACGATCCGGCGCTGCCCGACGGGGCCGAACCGGGCGACGTCCTGAAGATTGTTCGCGAATCTCGCACGGCAGAAACGTCGATCTCCTACCGACTGGTGGTCGAATGAACCGACAATCCCGACGCACGATTTCGAGAGAGTACTTTTCGGATTCACGCCTTGCCGAACACCACTTCCGGTCGTTTAACGCGTTTCTCGACCGCGGCATGCAGGAGGTCGTCGACCAGAAGGAAACCATCGAAACCGACATCGGCGACAAGGAGGGCCAAGAGCCCGTTTACGTCGAACTCGGCGATATCCGTATTCTCACGCCGCGCGTGCGAGAGGCCGACGGCAGTGAGGAACTGCTGTTTCCCCAAGAGGCGCGCCTCCGGAACATCACCTACTCCGCGCCGGTGTTCATGGAGATGTCGATCATCCGCGGTGGTGACGAGGAACCCGAACAGGTCGTCGATTCGACCGAAACCAAAGTCGGCCGGATGCCGATTATGGTTGGCTCGAACAAGTGTAACATCACCGGCTTTTCCGACAAGGAACTCATCGAAATCGGTGAGGATCCCGTCGACCCCGGTGGCTACTTCATCGTCAATGGTTCCGAGCGCGTGCTCATGACGAGCGAGGACCTCGCGCCAAACAAGATTCTGGCCGAACACGACACCAAGTACGGCGACGACATTCAGGTCGCCAAAACGTTCAGCCAGCGTCGTGGCTACCGCGCGCTTGTGCTCTGTGAGCGCAACCGCGAAGGGCTCCTCGAAGTGAGCTTCCCCTCCGTCTCGGGCAGCGTCGACTTCGTCACGCTCGTTCGCGCACTCGGACTCGAATCCGACCAGGAGATCGTTCACCGCGTGAGCGACGACCCCGAGATTGTGAAGTTCATGCTCGAAAATCTCGAGGAAGCGAGCGTCCAGACGACCGAGGAGGCGATCGAAACCCTCGGCAAGCGCGTCGCCAGCGGACAGGGCAAAAACTACCAGCTCAAACGCGCGAACTACGTCATCGACCGCTACCTCCTTCCGCACCTTCACGAGGAGGGCGTTGAGGACGAAGAGGTTCGGATCAACAAGGCGTACTACCTCTGCCGGATGGCCGAGGCCTGTTTCGAACTGGCGCTCGACCGCCGCGAAGCCGACGACAAGGATCACTATGCCAACAAGCGGCTGAAGGTTTCGGGTGATCTGATGACCGATCTGTTCCGCACGGCACTGAACAAACTGGCTCGGGATGTGAAGTACCAACTCGAACGCGCAAACATGCGAAACCGCAACCTGTCGGTCAGCACGGTCGTCCGCTCGGACGTGCTCACCGAACGGCTCGAACACCCGATTGCGACGGGCAACTGGGTCGGTGGCCGTTCGGGCGTGAGCCAGCTGGTCGACCGGACCGACTACATGGGCGTGCTGTCGCACCTTCGCCGACTCCGCTCGCCACTGTCGCGCTCGCAGCCACACTTCGAGGCGCGGGATCTGCACGCGACCCAGTGGGGTCGCATCTGCCCGTCCGAAACGCCGGAGGGGCCGAACTGTGGGCTGGTGAAAAACTTCGCCCAAGCGATGGAGTTGAGCCAGGATATCGAGGATGAACAGGGACTGAAACGAGAGCTGTCATCGATGGGAGTACAGGGGATCCCCGGCATCGACGGCGTTGAACGAACCACCCCTGCGGACGACTAACAATGGCGCAGGCACGAGAAGCAAAAGTATACGTCAACGGAAGTCTGGTTGGAACCCACCCGGACCCAGAACAGCTCGCCGAACAGGTACGTGAAGCCCGTCGCCGCGGCGACGTGAGCGACATGGTCAACGTCTCGGTTCGCGGCCGAACTCAGGAGGTCATTATCAACGCAGATGCGGGTCGCGCCCGCCGACCGCTGATCGTCGTCGAAAACGGCGAACCGTTACTCGGCGACGACGAAATCGTCGCCGTCGACGAGGGAGACCTCGAATTTGAGGACCTCGTTACTCGCGGCTACATCGAGTTTATCGACGCCGAAGAGGAAGAGGACGTGTTGATTGCGGTCGACGAGGACGACCTCACCGACGACCACACCCATCTCGAAATTGATCCCTCGCTGATTTTCGGCATTGGTGCGGGCATGATTCCGTACCCCGAGCACAACGCCAGCCCCCGGATTACGATGGGCGCCGGCATGATGAAACAGTCGCTTGGGCTGCCGTCGGCGAACTACCGGATTCGCCCCGACACCCGCCAACACCTGCTACACTACCCACAGCTGTCGATGGTGAAAACCCAGACGACAGAGCAGATCAACTACGACGAGCGCCCCGCCGCGCAGAACTTCGTTGTTGCAGTCATGAGCTACGAGGGCTTCAACATCGAGGACGCGCTCGTCATGAACAAGGGCTCGGTCGAACGCGCGCTCATGCGCTCGCACTTCTTCCGAACCTACGAGGGCGAAGAACGACGGTATCCCGGCGGTCAGGAAGACCGCTTCGAGATTCCGTCCCAAGATGTCCGTGGTGCACGCGGTGAGGATGCATACACCCATCTCGACGAGGACGGCCTCGTCAACCCCGAAACCGTCGTCGACGAGAACTCCGTGCTCTTGGGCAAAACCAGCCCACCACGGTTCCTCGAAGAACCCGACGATATGGGCGGACTCAGCCCACAGAAACGGCGCGAAACGTCGGTGACGATGCGGTCGGGCGAGGACGGCGTCGTCGACACGGTCACGCTGATGGAAGGCGAGGACGGCTCGAAGCTCTCGAAAGTCAAGGTTCGCGACGAGCGCGTTCCTGAACTCGGAGACAAGTTCGCCTCACGACACGGCCAGAAAGGCGTCGTCGGCCACTTGGCTCCCCAAGAGGATATGCCGTTCACCGAGGAAGGGATTGTGCCCGACCTCGTGTTGAATCCACACGCATTGCCCTCGCGGATGACGGTCGGCCACGTGCTCGAAATGCTCGGCGGCAAAGTCGGTGCACTCGAAGGTCGGCGTGTCGACGGCACGCCGTTCCAGGGCGAAAACGAGGCCGAACTCCGGTCGGCACTCGAAGACCACGGCTTTCAGTCCTCCGGTAAGGAGGTCATGTATTCGGGTGTGACCGGCGAGAAAATCGAGGCCAACATCTTCGTGGGAACGATTTTCTACCACAAACTCTACCACATGGTCTCGAACAAACTGCACGCCCGCTCGCGCGGCCCCGTGCAGGTGCTGACCCGCCAGCCAACCGAAGGTCGTGCCCGCGAGGGTGGCCTTCGTGTCGGTGAAATGGAGCGAGACACCATTATCGGCCACGGGGCCGCGATGGTGCTCAACGAACGCCTGCTCGACTCGTCGGACAAGGAAACGGTTCACGTCTCGGCCGATACGGGCATGATTGCGGTCAAAGACCGCACCCAACGGCGGGTGTACGACCCCGCAACCGGCAGCGAAGACAACATCCACGAAATCGACGTGAGTTACGCGTTCAAACTCCTGCTCGACGAAATGATGGCGCTCGGCATTCGACCAACGCTCGAACTTGAGGACGCGGTCTGAGGGGAACACACATGTCAATGCAATCACCAAAACAGCTCGGCGGGATCCGGTTCGGACTCATGGATCCCGAGACGTATCGCGACCTCTCGGCGACGAAAGTAATCACCGCCGACACCTACGACGATGACGGCTATCCGATCGACATGGGGCTGATGGATCCCCGACTCGGCGTGATCGACCCTGGCCTCGAGTGTCGCACATGCGGACAACACTCCGGTTCGTGCCCCGGCCACTTTGGCCACATCGAACTGGCTGCCCCCGTTATTCACGTCGGCTTTACGACGCTCATCCGCCGACTGCTTCGGGCAACGTGTCGCGAGTGTGGACGACTCACCCTCACCGAGGACAAGATGGCGTACTTCCGCGAGCAACTGAAAGAGGCCAGAGAACTCGGCAAGGATCCCGACACCGTGCTCAAAGCCGCGGTTCGTGAGGCCCGCAAATCGAAAACCTGTCCGCACTGTGGCGAGCCACAGGCTGACATCAAACACGAAAAGCCAACCACCTATTACGAGGTGCAAAACGTGCTGTCGGGCGACTACTCCGAACTCATCGCCTCGGCGATGCAGCCCGACCCCGACGATGAGGACGACGAGGGCATGAGCCCGCAGGCGCTGGCAGACGAGACGGGCATTTCGCTCGACCGAATCAACCAGATTCTCGGCGGCGAGTTTCGTCCCCGTAAAGAGGGTCGCATTGCGCTAGAAAAGGCGCTCGACATCGACCTCACCGAGGAGGACATGAACAAACTCATGCCCTCGGATATTCGCGACTGGTTCGAGGACATCCCCAGCGAGGATATCGAGGTGCTCGGCATCGACGCCGAACACTCACGGCCCGAGTGGATGATCATGACCGTGTTGCCAGTGCCGCCGGTGACGGCTCGACCATCGATCACGCTCGACAACGGCCAGCGCTCTGAGGACGACCTCACGCACAAACTGGTCGACATCATCCGCATCAACCAGCGGTTCATGGAGAACCGCGAGGCGGGCGCACCACAGCTGATTATCGAGGACCTCTGGGAACTCCTGCAGTACCACGTCACGACGTTTGTCGACAACGAGATTTCGGGGACGCCGCCGGCGCGACACCGCTCTGGCCGACCGCTCAAAACGCTCAGCCAGCGACTCAAAGGCAAGGAAGGTCGTTTCCGCGGCTCGCTGTCGGGAAAACGCGTCAACTTCTCGGCGCGAACCGTCATCAGCCCGGACCCAACGCTCTCGCTCAACGAGGTCGGCGTTCCCGACCGGGTTGCCAGCGAGATGACGATCACGATCAACGTCACCGACCGAACCATTGAGGAGGCCCGGCAGTACGTCGCCAACGGCCCCGAGACACACCCCGGTGCCAACTACGTCAAACGGCCTGACGGCCGCCGGCTGAAAGTCACCGAAAAGAACTGTGAGGAGCTTGCGACGAAAATCGATGCCGGCTGGGAGGTCAACCGACACCTCATCGACGGCGACATCGTGATCTTCAACCGCCAGCCGTCGCTGCACCGAATGAGTATTATGGCCCACGAAGTCGTCGTGATGCCGTACAAAACGTTCCGGCTCAACACAGTTGTCTGTCCGCCGTACAACGCCGACTTCGACGGCGACGAGATGAACCTCCACGCCCTGCAGACCGAAGAGTCACGGGCGGAAGCCCGCGTGCTCATGCGGGTTCAAGAACAGATCCTGAGTCCGCGCTTTGGCGAGAACATTATCGGTGCGATTCAGGATCACATCTCAGGAACCTACCTGCTGACCCACGAGAATCCACAGTTCACCGAGACGCAGGCGCTCGACCTGCTGCGTGCAACCCGCGTTGACGAACTGCCTGACCCGGATGGCGAGGACGAAATGGGTCTGTACTGGACCGGTCGAACCGTCTTTTCGTTGCTCCTCCCTGACGGACTACATCTCGAATTCACGTCGTCAACGGGTGATACCGTGCGCATCGAGGACGGAACGCTCACGTCGGGAACGATCGACGAAGATGCCGTCGGCGCGTTCGGCGGCGAAATCGTCGACACGCTCGTCAAGGAGTACTCCGAGACGCGGGCGCGCATCTTCATCAACGAGATTGCGTCGCTCGCGATGCGCGCGATCATGCACTTCGGCTTCTCGATCGGCATCGACGACGAGTCGATTCCACCCGCGGCCGACGAACAGGTCGACGAGGCGATCGCCAACGCCTACGACCGCATCGCGGAGCTGATCGCGACCTACGAGGCCGGCGATCTCGAATCGCTGCCCGGCCGGACGGTCGACGAGACGCTCGAAATGAAGATTATGCAGACGCTCGGCAAGGCGCGTGACTCCGCCGGCGAGATCGCCGAGGATCACTTCACCGACGACAACCCGGCAGTCATCATGGCCCGATCGGGTGCGCGTGGATCGATGCTCAATCTGACTCAGATGGCCGGCTGTGTCGGCCAGCAGGCAGTCAGAGGCGAGCGGATCAACCGTGGCTACGAGGATCGCACGCTTGCGCACTACGAACAGGGCGATCTGTCGGCCGAGGCCCACGGCTTCGTCGAAAACTCCTACCGTGGCGGGCTGACGCCGCGGGAGTTCTTTTTCCACGCCATGGGTGGCCGCGAAGGGCTGGTCGATACGGCCGTCCGAACCTCGAAGTCCGGCTACCTGCAGCGCCGGCTGATCAACGCGCTGTCGGAGCTCGAAGTGCAGTACGACGGCACCGTCCGGGACACCTCGGATACGATCGTCCAGTTCGAGTTCGGCGAGGACGGCACCTCGCCGGTTCGCGTCTCCTCGAACGAGGAGTTCGACATCGACGTCGAAGGCATCACCGAACGCATTGTCGACGCCGAGTTCGACAGCGAAGCAGAAAAACAGGCTTTCCTCAGTCGGACCGAGCCACCGACGAACCTCTCGGAGCATGCGGCGACCGGCTACGAGGAGGTGGAATCCGATGACTGAGTACGCGCACGTCACTGACGACATCGAGGCGCTCGTCGAGGATACGACGCTGCCCCGACGACTCAAAGATCGCATCTACGATACCATTGAGGCCCGAGATGGCGTGACGACCGAGCAGGCCGCAGAAATCGCGCAGGCGGTCGAATCGCAGTACGTCGACACCCGTGTCGACCCGCTCGAACCCGTCGGGACGGTTTCGGCCCAATCGATCGGTGAGCCCGGCACACAGATGACGATGAACACGTTCCACTACGCGGGGGTCGCCGAAATCGACGTGACCCAGGGGCTGCCCCGACTCATCGAGCTGGTCGACGCGCGAAAAACGCCGGACACGCCGATGATGACGGTGTATCTCGAAGACGAGTACGCCACCGACCGCGAGAAAGCCCACGAGGTCGTCTGGGCGCTCGAAGCGACGAAAATCCTCGCCCTTGGCGACGTCTCGACCAACGTTGCCGACATGATCGTCCGCATCGATCTCAACGAGGAGACGCTGTTGGAACGCTGGCCGACTGTCGATTCAGCCGACCTTGTTGCCGGCGAAATCGCCGACACGATCGAGGACGCACTCGGTGTCGACACCCGCCAGCAGGGGCTGGCCATCGAGTTCGGTCCGAGCGAGCCGAGCTACCGCGAGCTGCTCCAGCTGGTCGAACAGTTGCGCGACATCGTGTTCAAGGGAATCGAGGACATCAGCCGGGTCGTCATCCGCAAGGAGGAGACCGAAGCGGGCGATGAGTTCGTGCTGTACACCGAGGGGTCGGCCTTTGGCGACGTGCTCCACATTGAGGGCGTCGACGCCAGCCGATCGACCTGTAACAACATCCACGAAATCCGGTCCGAACTCGGCATCGAGGCCGCTCGCGAGGCGATCATCAACGAGACGACCGACACGTTGCGTGAGCAGGGTCTCGACGACGTGAACGTTCGGCACCTGATGCTCGTTGCTGACATCATGACCAACGAGGGAACGATCGAATCGATCGGTCGCCACGGCATTTCGGGCTCGAAGGATTCGGTGCTCGCCCGCGCCGCGTTCGAGGTCACCGTCAATCACCTGCTTGCGGCGGCCATTCACGGCGAGAGCGACGATCTCAACGGCATCATTGAGAACGTTATCGTCGGCAAGCCCGTCTCGATCGGAACCGGCGACGTGAAACTCCGGATGGGGTCGATCGACGCAGCGCCCGTCGACGACTGAGTATGACGGTCACGCTTTCGGATGCGGCGCGGCGGTTTATCGGTCTGTTCGACGAAGAGACCGAAATCGTCCCGACGGACTGTCTCATCGAGGACGACCGCCTTGTGTTCCTGATTCCGCCCGGCGAGATGGCCGACGCCATCGGCCCCGGCGGGCGGACGGTCAAACGGGTCGAACGAACACTCGGCCGACAGATCGAGCTGGTCGAGGACGCCGACACCCCCGAAGCGTTCGTCGCAAACGCGCTCGCCCCGGCGGTCGTCCGTGGTGTGACCATCTCCGAACAGGGCGACCGGGTTGCCTACGTGGAGGTCGTCGCCGAAGACCGTGGGGTTGCAATCGGGGCCGACGGTCGCCACATCGACGTGGCGCGAACGTTGGCCGAGCGCCACCACGGAATCGACGACATTCAACTGTCGTGAGGCCATGGCGACTGCGTTGTCACCGCGTTTCTGGGCGTTTCGGTTCCTCCGCGTCGCTCTCGGTCGGTCTCCTGTGTTTGTCAAACAGTCTCAGATCCGATTAGCGACCCCTAAGAAGCGCTCTGCGGCCGTTTCGCTGGAGGGAAAAAGGGAGGCTTAAGTAGCCACGTCGGGAACAGGCAATACATGGCAAACGGCAAATATGCCGCCCGGAAGCTCAACAAGGACCGCCAGAAGCGACGCTGGTCGGACTCCGAGTACGCTCGACGAGAGCGCGGGCTCAAAAAGAAGTCGGACCCGCTCGAAGGCGCGCCGCAGGGACGCGGCATTGTCCTCGAAAAGGTCGGTATCGAAGCAA
>LKMS01000057.1 GCA_001563965.1 Haloferacaceae archaeon PL-Br10_E2g29
AACGCCGACGCCTACCCCGAAATCGGCGCGCCCAATCCGGCGTACCACGGCGTCAACTTCGCCGAAACGTTCGGGGATGCCGCGTTCACCTACGCGGCGATCGCCCGCGGACTCCGTGATCTGGGGAACCAACAGTCGCCGTTCGATGCGTGGGTCGTTCTCCAGAAGTTGGAGACGCTCCCGCTTCGGATGCAGCGACACTGCGAGAACGCCCAGATCGTCGCCGAGTTCCTCGAAGACCATCCCGACGTGTCGTGGGTGACCTACCCCGGGCTGGAGAGCCACGAAACCCACGCGGAAGCCTCGAAGTATCTCGACGGCGGCTACGGCGGGATGATCACCTTCGGCCTTGCGGGGGGCTACGAGGCGGCACGCGGCACCGTCGAATCAACCGAGTTGGCCTCACTGTTGGCAAACGTGGGCGATGCAAAAACGCTGATTATCCATCCGGCGTCGACGACGCACCAACAGCTCAGCGAGGAGGAGAAACTCTCGGCCGGCGTGACGAACGATCTGGTTCGATTGTCGGTCGGTATCGAGAATCCAGAGGACATTGTTGCCGATCTCGATCGGGCGATTACGCAGTCGAGCTAAACAATCTGCTCGCCGTCGTCATCGTAGACGGCGATTGCGTCGACTGGACAGACCCGAGCGGCGAACTGCGCGTCGAACTCGGCGTCCTCGGGAATCTCCGCGACAAAAAGGTCGTCGTCGACCTCCTCGCTATCAGCGAGGTCAGCCTTGCCGTCATCCAGATTTTTCGTAAAGCCGTCCCACTCGTCGACGCACTGGAACATCCCGATACAGGTATCGCGGTCGAACTCGATTCGCATGTCTTCCTCATCGGGGGTCGACTACAAAGTCATACTGGCTGCCGACCGGGGCGTCGCCTGAAAACCGATGAAAAACAATTATCTTTTTGCTGGTCGACCGGGATGTGTTCTGAATGGATCAACCGATTCGCGTTCTTCACGTTGACGACGAACCGGATCTCGCCGAGCTTGCGGCGACCTACGTTTCGCGTGAAGACGAGCGAATCGAGGTGGTGACCGCAGCGGGCCCGGATGCGGGCGAGAGGACGATCGAAGCCGACACAATCGACTGTGTCGTCTCCGACTACGACATGCCCGGGCGCAACGGAATCGAATTTCTTGAAGCCGTTCGCGAGACGGATCCGACGCTGCCGTTCATTCTGTACACCGGCAAGGGAAGCGAGGAAGTTGCAAGCGAGGCCATTTCAGCTGGGGTGACCGACTACCTTCAGAAAGAAACCGGCACCGACCAGTACACCGTGTTGGCCAATCGAATCGTCAACGCCGTCGAATCCGAGCGATCACGCCAGGCGCTCAAAACCCGAAACCGCGAGCTACAGCGGTACAAACACATGATCAACTCGATGCACGAAGGCGTCTGCATCTATGACGAGGAGGGCCGATTCGAGATCGTCAACGACTATCTCGTCGACTGGTACGATACGCCAGCGGAGACGCTTGTTGGACAGGATAGTGGCCTCATCGCGAAGATTCGAACACAGGCCGACGAGGGTGACCCGTATGCCGAGTTGGTCGCGGGCGAACGCGATCGGATCGTCACCGAGGTCGATGGCGACTTTCCCGGACGCGGACAAGCGGTGCTCTCCGCACGGCTAAGTCCACTGTGGATCGACGACCGTGTTGCGGGAGTCGTCGGCATCGCGCGGGACATCACCGATCGGAAAAAACGAAAACGGGAGCTTGAACAAATGAATGTGCTGTTGTCGACGCTGTTCGACACGTTACCACAGGGCGTCCTCGCCGAGGACGACTCGCGGCAGATTCTTGCAGTCAATCAACAGCTGTTCGACATTTTTGCACTGTCAGGGACGCCAGCCGAGGTCGTCGGCAAGGACTGTCGAGAGGTTGCCGAACAGATCAGTGATGTGTTTGCCGATCCGGTGGCGTTTGTTGAGGTCGTTGAGAGACTCGTGGCCGAACGCGAGCCTACTGACGGCGAGCAGTTCGCGCTACGAGACGGCCGGACGTTTGCGTTGAGCTACCGGCCGATCGAGCTCTCCAATCGACGCGGGCATCTCTGGGTGTACACCGACGAAAGCGAACGCGAACGGCTCACTGGCCAGCTGGAAGCACAGTATCAAACGCTATTCGAGGAAGCGCCAGTGATGGCAGCAATCATCCGGACCGAAGCGGATCGGCCGATTATCGAGGACTGTAACAAACAGTTCGCCGAAACGCTCGGCTACGAGAAGAACGCGGTCATCGAAACCGAACTGTCCGCGTACTACATGACCGACTCGAAGCACGAACTGTTGGACGGTGGAGGCTATCGGCGGTCGCTCGATGGCGATTTTACGCGTGAACGGCGGACACTCAAAGACGCCGACAACGAACAGGTCGAGACGCTTCTGCGCGCAGTTCCACGGTGTGATGCCGACGGCAACGTCATTGGCACGCTTGCCATGTACGTCGACATCACCGAGCGTGAAGAAATCAAACGTGCCAACGAACGGCTCGAGGAGTTCACCCGAATCGTCTCTCACGACCTTCGAAATCCGTTGGCGGTCGCCGAGGGTCGGCTTTCGTTGGCTCGTGAGAACTGCGACAGCGACCATCTCGCCGCAGTTGCACGGGCGAACAGTCGGATGAGTGCGCTCATCGACGATCTGCTAACGCTGGCGCGAGACAGCGAAACCGTGATCGACACCAAACCGATCGAGTTGCGATCGGTCGCTGCGACCTGCTGGAAACACGTCGAAACGGCTGGTGGACGACTCATTCTCAAGACGGACCGAGTTGTCCATGCGGACGAACGACGGCTCAAACACCTGTTTGAGAATCTTTTTCGGAACGCCGTAGAACATGGCTCGACACGCAGCCAGTCACCGGATGGCGACGTCGCCAAGCACGGTCACCCAGATGCTGCAAAAGCCGAATGTGAGCCGAATGACGTGTCGACTGATGGAACAGTGACCGTGACCGTTGGTGACCTCGACACTGGATTTTACGTCGAAGACGATGGCGTCGGTATTCCCGAGGCGGAGCGAGACAAAATCTTCGACAGCGGCTACTCGGCAACATCGGAGGGAACCGGATTCGGCCTGAGCATTGTGAAGGGAGTCGTCGACACGCACGGCTGGAAGATTTCGGTGGCTGACGCACCAACTGGTGGCGCACGCTTCGAAATTAGCGGCGTAACCGTCGAATCCGAATAACCACGAAAGCGGGGAGAAGTGTGAACGAACCAAACGATATCAAAAGGGGCAGCGAGAATTGTGAACGTGGTGGCGCTACTCGTCGACAACGCGAATGGCTCCACGGTGGCCAAACCAGTTTTCGATCCCGTCAGTGTCGGCAGGACCAAACTCCGTCTCGTACGGCGTGCCGTGGGGGAAACAGTAGTACAGGTACACACCCGGCTCAGTAAACTCGTGCTCGTGGGTTGTCGGCTCTTCTTCTTCTCCGGGAACTTCAAACTCGTCGGCAGCGCCGTCGCCGGGACTCTCGTGTGGCGGGTCGAAATACGAGGTGAGCGTGTGGACGTGATCGCCTTCCCATTCCCAAGAAACCGTTGTCCCCGGTGAAATATCCACTGCGCGGGGATCGGCCGCAAATGGGCCCAGTTCTTCCCCGTCAATATCTAACATGGCGCTGAAGTTAATCTCGACTGCGTCCTCGCCGGTATGATCAGCTAGCTCACCGTCCCAGACGCCATCGCCCCATTCGACTGTGTCTTCGGCCAACACGTCCAACCGGTTCGGTTCCGCATTGAGCCAGTTGTCGATCTCTTCGAGCGCATCATCGTCGCCATCGTCGGGATCCGCAGGATCCTCGTCGTCAGTATCGTCAAGACATCCAGCGAGCATGGTACTTCCAGCGATGCCGACACCAACCGTTTTAATAACAGTTCGTCTTCCAGTTGAGTTCTTTTCGAGTGTCATTGTCCGTTTGAAATCTTCTACCGAAATACGGGTGTTGCAATAGAATTGTTGAATACACACCAATAATGAATTTTTTGTTTGAGAATATATTCATTGGCACCATTTTCTGTGACTACTCCATAAACAAAAAACGCAATGAGATACACGAGTACATAAAAACCGCGAGGATCTGTGAATACAGTAGACATCCGGACGTACAGCAACTCCTAGCAAAAAACACCAGTAGTGCCGGCGACACGGGGCGATTACAGATCTGCGACGTCTTCAATCGCGTCGGTTAGCTCTGTGATCGACTCGACGGTGTGTTCGCCCATGTGGCCGATGCGGAACGTCTTTTCGCCGAGCTGTGAGCCGTAGCCGTTCGAGAAGGCCATATCGTACTCCTCGCTGACCTGCTCGATGGTTTCGGCAACATCAATTCCCTGGGTGTTTTCGATGCAGGCGACCGTTTTCGACTCATAGCCCTCCTCGGGGAACATGGCGAAGTGTTCCGCGGCCCACGCTTGGACGTACTCGGCCATTTCGGTGTGTCGCTGGGCGCGACCCTCGTGAGTCTCCTCGAGCATACGTTTCATCTGCTTGCGGTACGCCAGCATGATTGGAATCGCGGGCGTCGAGTGCGTCTGACCCTTCCGGTCGTAGTAATCGAGACAGCGCTGGAAGCCGCCGTACCACGAGGCGGTTCCCTTCTCGATTTCACGATCATAGGCTTCGTCGCTAACGACACAGATGGCGAGTCCGGGCGGCATGGCGAACGCCTTCTGCGAGGAAGCAAAAATCACGTCGATGCCGTGGGCGTCGATATCGACGTAGTCGCCGCCGAGACAGGAGACCGCGTCGACGACGAAATAGGTATCCGGATACTCGTTGACGACATCGCCGATTGCTTCGACCGGGTTGCGGACGCCGGTCGAGCTCTCGTTCATGACGGTGGCGACCACGTCATAGTGTTTGTCACTGGTTTCGAGGGCTTCGCGGATGTCTTCGGGTTTGACCGCTTGTCCCCACTCGTATTCGAGTCGATCGACGGTCTTGCCGAGCCGTTCGGCGACGTTGGCGTGGCGCTCGCTGAAACTGCCGCACGTGGGAACGAGAATGTTCTCGTCGACGAGATTGAGCGTCGATGACTCCCAGAAGGCCGTGCCCGACCCGGTGAGAATGATGACGTCGTTGTCGGTGCCGAGATACTCTTTGGTGTCCTCGACGATCGTGGTGTACAGGTCGGTCATCCGATCCATTCGGTGGCCGAACATCGGTTGAACCATCTCCGCGAGAACGTCTTCGCGAACCTCGGTCGGACCTGGAATGTACAGCGTTTTGTCCCGATAGTCGTCGGTATACTCCTGTTTTTTCGTCACGAAATCACCTTCTGGCTGTTGGTGGGCAGCGAGAGGCTATGGTAGTTATGATACAGCCGTGAAACGGAAACCGAAGGTGCTGCTCAGGAGAGGTCGAACAGCTCGGCGGCCGTCTGCATGTCCTTGTCGCCGCGCCCACAAAGGTTGACCAAGATGGTGTCGTGTCGACCCTCTTGGGCGAGCTTTTTCGCCAGCGCGATGGCGTGGCTCGGCTCCAGTGCGGGAATGATCCCCTCAGCACGGCTGAGCTCTTTGAACGCGTTCAGCGCTTCGTCGTCGCTGATCGCGTGGTACTCTGCGCGGCCGAGCGACTGGAGGGCAGCGTGTTCCGGCCCCACGGCGGGGTAGTCCAGACCCGCAGAAACAGAGTGGTTCTCGGTGTCATCGTCGATTACTTTGGTTTTCATCCCCTGGAAGATTTGGGGCTCGTCCTGTTTGGATTTCGACAGCGGCGCGGAGTGCTGTCTGTCGCCTGTGCCGCCGGGTTCTGCCCCATAAAAGGCCACGTCGTCGTCTTTGAATGCGTGGAACAGGCCAATCGCGTTCGAGCCGCCGCCGACACAGGCGACACAGGCATCCGGTAGCTCGCCGTGAAGCTCCTGGATCTGCTCGCGGGCTTCCGTCCCAATTACCGACTGGAACTCTCTGACCATCCGCGGGAATGGATCGGGGCCGACCGCACTGCCGACCAGATAGTGCGTTTCCTCCATGTTCTGGGCGAAATCTTCGAGTGCAGCGTCGACTGCCTCAGCCAGTCCTTTGTTGCCGCGGGTGACTGGCTCGACCTCCGCGCCCAGCAGCCGCATGCGGAAGACGTTCATCTCCTGGCGATCGATGTCCTTGGTACCCATATACACCGTCACGGGCAGATCAAGCAGCGCGCCGACCATCGCGGTCGCCGTACCGTGTTGGCCCGCGCCCGTCTCGGCGATGAGCCGCTTCTTGCCGGCGTGTTTGGCCAACAGGGCCTGGCCGAGCGCGTTGTTGAGTTTGTGCGCACCGCCGTGCAGCAGGTCTTCGTGTTTGAAGTAGATCTCCGCGCCGTACAGCTTCGAAAGCGTCTCGGCGTAGAAGACGGGCGTCGGTCGGCCGCCGTAGTGTTTGAGGTAGTAGTGGAATTCAGCTTGGAACTCCTCGGTCGGCACGACCGAATCAAAGGCGTCTGCGAGTTGGGCAAGCGGTTCTTCGAGTGCTTCAGGAACGTGTCGACCACCGAACTCCTCGAACTCTCCGGGCATACACACAACAAATTCAACAGCAATTATGAGTGTTATTATTAGTGACAGTCGGAACGGGACTCACGGGGCATCAGACGAACGGTGAGAAACGACTCCTGGTGGCCCGCCACCTTCGGTGGTTCGCTGAGAATAGAGACGTAGCCTGTAAGAGTTAAACCCCAACACCGACCACAAAGAGACAATGAAGCCAGCCGAGATTCCCGGTCTGCCGCCGGGGGTCGCCGACCAACTCGCCGGCGAGGGGATCGAGTCGCTGTATCCCCCCCAAGCCGAGGCGGTCGACGCCGGCCTGACCGCGGGCGAGAGCCTTGTGGCGTCCGTGCCGACCGCAAGCGGGAAAACGCTCATTGCGGAGTTGGCGATGCTGTCGGCCATCGAGCGTGGCGGGAAAGCGCTCTACATCGTGCCGTTGCGGGCGCTGGCGAGCGAGAAAAAAACCGAGTTTGAACGCTGGGAGGATCACGGGATTTCGGTGGGTGTGTCGACCGGGAACTACGACTCCAGCGGCGAATGGCTCGCAAGTCGCGACATCATCGTGGCGACGAGCGAAAAGGTCGATTCGTTGGTCCGGAACAACGCGCCGTGGATTGATCAACTCTCGTGTGTCGTCGCCGACGAAGTCCATCTCGTCGACGACCGAAACCGCGGGCCGACGCTGGAAGTCACGCTCGCGAAACTGCGGCGGATCAATCCCGGTGTGCAGGTGGTTGCGCTCTCGGCGACCGTCGGCAACGCAAACGAGGTCGCCGACTGGCTCGACGCCAGCCTCGTTCACTCCGACTGGCGACCGATCGACCTCCGGATGGGCGTTCACTACGGTAGCGCGATCAACTTCGACGACGGGAGTCAGCGGGAGGTCGGTGTCGAGCGCAACCAACGGAAAACGGAGGCGCTCGTCGCCGACACGCTCAACGAGGGGGGTTCGACGCTCGTCTTTGTCAACTCCCGTCGAAATGCCGAGTCGGCCGCGAAGCGACAAGCAGGTGTGACGAAACTCTGGCTCACGGACGAGGAAACAACTGCGTTGGCAACGCTGGCCGAGGAGATTCGCGACGTGTCTGACACCGAAACGAGTGCGAACTTGGCCGCCTGTGTGGAGGATGGCGCGGCGTTTCACCACGCTGGGTTGGCGGCAAAACATCGGTCGCTCGTTGAAGATGCGTTTCGGGATCGACTGCTGAAAGTGATCTGTGCGACCCCGACGCTGGCGGCGGGTGTCAACACGCCGAGTCGGCGCGTCATCGTCCGCGACTGGCGACGCTACGACGGCGAGTTCGGTGGGATGAAACCGCTCGATGTGTTGGAGATCCACCAGATGTGCGGGCGGGCGGGTCGGCCCGGGCTCGACCCCTACGGCGAGGCCGTGTTGCTGGCGAAAAACAGCGAGACGATGGACGAACTGTTCGAGCGGTACATCTGGGCCGACCCCGAACCCGTCCGGTCGAAACTGGCCGCCGAACCCGCGTTGCGAACCCACTTGCTGGCGACGATTGCCTCCGGATTTGCCAACAGCCGCGAGGCGCTGTTGGAGTTTCTGGATGCGACGTTGTACGCGACCCAGGCGGCCGACGAGCGTCACCTCGCCTCGGTGACCGATACCGTGCTTGCGTATTTGGAGGCAAACGAGTTTATCGAGCGCGAGTCGACCAATGGAACCGAGACGATTCGGGCGACGTCGATCGGTCACACGGTCTCGCGGCTGTATCTCGATCCGATGAGTGCTGCCGAAATTGTTGATGGGTTGCGCGATGGAGAGGACGGCCGCGGGAGCAACATGGAAAATGACCGCGGGAGCGACGCGAACACAGCGAGTCAGCGTAGTGGGTCGGCGGTGAACCAGCGTAGCGAGTCGGCAATTCGGTTGACCGACAAACAAACTGACGGCTTCGTTTCGGCGAGCGACCTGCTCTCGAATGGAGCCAACGAGGTCGATGCCGACGTTGATACTGAAGCCGACGAAACTGTCGACGACGGCGGAACCGCCGGTGCCGACGAACGCAGTGCGGAGACGACGGCAGCCGACGACGATGACACCGAATCTGCGCCGACAGAATCGACGGAACCGCAAGAGCCAACAGAGCCGGCGCGACCGACTCCGTTGGGACTGTACCATCTCGTCAGCCGAACACCGGATATGTACGAACTCTATTTGAAATCCGGCGACCGCGAGACCTATACCGAGCT
>LKMS01000003.1 GCA_001563965.1 Haloferacaceae archaeon PL-Br10_E2g29
CGCCAGTAGGTGCCGTGTTTGCGCCGGAGCGTCGCGAAGTTGTCGTGGTACCGGTCGGTTCGGTCGACCGGCATCGGGACGACGGTTTCGTCGGCGACGACGCGCTCGACGGCCTGTTCGATCGAGTCGAGATCGCGGGGGAACGCGACCTTGTCGGTCTCGGTCGCGCTGTTGAGCACGGACTCGAAGACAGCGATTCGGTTTTCGTGCCAGCCATCTGCGAGAATCACCTCGGGGTCGGCGTCGGCCTCGTACAGATCCGGCGGGAAAAACGGCGCGTTGACGCCAAGCGCGAGCAACGGGCCGGCCACCCGGAGCGCGTAGGTGAAGTACCGCGGCAGATCCATCGCCTGCTGCATCTGGTAGTGGGGCTGGATCGAGGTGATGAGGCTCTCAGGCATGAGCGTCTCGGCCTCGATGTCGACGTGCGGGGCGTCGACGCGGAAGGAGTCGTCGCCAAGTGCGGCGTTGGCCATCGCGTGGTAGCGCACCGCGTCGGTCATGTTGGTCGCAATCCGGATGCCGTCGTCGTCGACGCTGTCGGTGAGATAGCCGCGGGCGGTTTCGCCCGTCGGCGGAATCGTCCACAGCGCGTCGCTGACGAGGCGCAACCCCTCGGGGCGACTGCAGTCGAGTGCGGCGGTAAGCCGGCTACAGACCTCCGATTCGATTGCTCGAAGGCCGTGGTGATTGAACGGCTGGGGGCTGGCGGTCATCTCGGCGTTGTGGAGGCCGAGTTCTTTTTCGAAGCCGATCAGTTCCAACAGGCGTCGCGGGACGCGTGCGAGCGCGAACTCCTCGTCGGCCTCGCTGTGCCAGCGGTCGTCGGTCACCGCGTAAAACTCGTACTCGAGGCCGAGAATCGACTGATGGTTGTCGAATGCGCCGTCGGCGAGTGCCGACAACACGAAGTCGGCGTCGGTGGCGGCCTCCGCGCGAAATTCGTCGGTGTCGACGGCCAACACGTCGCGGACGGCGCGAGCCAGCTCGGACTGGGTCATCGGTTGGGCGTAGTTCAACGGGCAAGCCTCTTGAAGTCACCTGAGTCGGGGCGGAATCCGCGGCTTCTTTCCGCGTGTCGCCCCACGTATCCACATGACCGACGACCTGTTCTCATCGCTCTCACTTCGTGAGACCGAGCTGTCGAACCGCGTGATGGTCTCGCCGATGTGTCAGTACTCCTGTGACGCGCGCGACGGCCACCTCACCGACTGGCATCGCCAACACCTCGCAAGCCGCGCGGTCGGCGGTGCGGGCCTCGTGATGACCGAGGCGACCGCGGTCGAAAAGCGCGGCCGCATTTCACCCGAGGATTTGGGCATCTGGGACGACGAACAGATCGAGGCGCTCGCCGACCTGACGGCGTTCATTCAAGCGCAAGGAAGCGTGCCCGCGATGCAGCTCGCTCATGCGGGTCGAAAGGCCTCGACGGGCCGGCCGTGGGAGGGCGGCGCACCGCTCGACCCGAGCGAGGGTGGCTGGCCCGTGATAGGCCCGACCGACGAACCGTATCCGCACCGCGATGGCACCCCGCCGGCGACAACACGGATGGGCACTGCCGACATCGACGCCGTTACCGAATCGTTTGCGGCGGCGGCCCGCCGTGCCGACGACGCGGGGTTCGAGATTGTCGAGGTGCACGCTGCCCACGGCTACCTGCTTCACGAGTTTCTCTCGCCGGTCACCAACAGCCGCGAGGACGCCTACGGCGGGAGTTTCAAGAACCGAATCCGGTTTCCGCTCGAGGTCATCGACGCGGTGCGGGCCGTCTGGCCCGACGAGAAGCCGGTGTTTCTGCGGATTTCGGCGACCGACTGGCTCGACGACCGGCCCTCGTGGAACCTCGACCAGTCGATTCGGTTTGCCGACCGGGCGGCCGCCCGCGGCGTCGACCTCATCGACGTGAGCGGTGGCGGCATCCACCCCGACCAACAGCTTCCGGCCGCCGGGCCGGGCTACCAGACCGGCTATGCAAGCCGGCTCAAAGCCGAAACCGACCACGACGTTGCGGTCGGCGCGGTCGGCGCGATCACCGCCCCGGCGCAGGCCGACGCGGTTATCCGAACCGGCCAATCCGATCTCGCGATAATCGGCCGCGAGCATCTGCGCGACCCGTACTTCACGTTGCACGCGGCAGCCGAGCTGGGCCGTGAAGATGCGGTGTCGGTGCCGCCGCAGTATCGCCGGGCGTTCTAAACGGGGTGGGAACTGCGACCGTTCGAACGAATAAAAAATCCGCGCCGCGTTAGTCAGCCAGCGCCAGCGGTTCGTCGAGGTCGATCTCGCCGGAATCGAGTTCGGCCTCGACCTCGCGGGTCGCTTTTACCATGTTTGCCATCTTGCCGTAGGCGATCTCACGCGGCAGGAGCTTCACACCACAGTCGGGGCTGATCGTGAGTCGTTCCGGCGGGACGACTTTCAGGCCCTGTTTGATGTTTGCTTTGATTTCCTCGACGGTCTCGATCTCGGCGGTGTGAACGTCCACAACGCCGAGTGCGAGATCCGGCACGAACTCCGGCTCGGTGAACACGTCGATCTGCTCGTAGCCACCGTTGCAGAGTTCGAGGTCGAACTCGTCGATCGGGTAGTCGTTGAGTTCGGGGTAGATCCGCGAGTAGTCGCCGTAACAGACGTGCAGGCCGATCCGCACGTCTTCCGGAATCCCGCTGACGATGCGGTCGAGTGCCTCACCGACAATCGCGTGGTCGTCCGGCGTCGTCGCCAGGGCGGGCTCGTCGATCTGGATATACTTGGCTCCGGCTTCGACGAGGCGTTCGATCTCGATGTTGACCAGGTCGGCCAGTTCGTAAACGAGTTCCTCTTCGGTGTCGTACGCCTCGTTGAACGCCCAGTTGCCCAGGGTGTACGGTCCGGTAATCGGGACTTTGACGGGCTTGCTGGCGACGTTGTTGGTGAACTCGAACTCGTCGACGAGCCACGGCTCGTCATATTCAACGGGTGCCGAGACCGACGGCTTGTCGAAGTAGTTGTGTCCCCAGACCTTGACGGGGCCGTTGAACTCGTAGCCCCGAATGCGCTCGGCGAAGAACTCGACCATCTCGTTGCGGCGCATCTCGCCGTCGACAACGGTGTCGAGCCCCGCCCGTTCGTGTTCGTTCGTGATCAGTCGGCAGGCATCGTCGTGGGCCTCTTCGAGGTCATCGGCGTCGAACTTCGAGTCCTCGTCGTCGACGAGTTCGTCGGCGCGGTTGAGCCATTTCGGCTTGGGGTACGAGCCAACGACGGTCGTGAGCAAAAAGTGCTCGTGTGGATGGTCGTCGGGGCGGAACTGCGCGCGGTTGTCGGCGGGTCGGCTCATGCGGTCACCTCCTCTTCGGGGGCGGCGGCCGCACCGGCAATCGCCTCGAGTTTGGCGCGGTGTTTGTTTACGGGCAGATAGAACGGTTCGGTGTTCGTCGAGAGGTAGAGCCGGTCGAACTCCTGGACGGGAATCTGGTTTTCGAACCACTCGACGCGTTCTTCGAGCGTCTCGGCTGATTCGACCAGTGTGTTCTGGCCGTCGGCAACGCCGAGCAGCGCGGCGTCTTTGGTACCGAACTCGGTGATGTTCGAGAGCGTTTGTGCACGGTCGCCGGCAACGAGGTCGAAGCCGAGCGCCTCGACGTCGGCGTCCATCAGGTGGGCGTAGGTTTTCTCGTCAAGCGCGCCGAAGTAGGTGTGGACGACGACGTCGGCGTCGGTTTCTCCCGCCACGGTGTCGACCATCTCGGCGAGTTCCGCTTGCTGGTCTTCGTTTGGCGCGTTTTCGACCAGCGATGGCTCGTGGAGGACGAGCGTTTTGTGGTCGGGGAACGCGGCGACCTCACCGGCGAGAAAGTCAGCGATGGCGGCGAAAAAGTCGCCCTCGTTGCCGTAGTGGTAGTCACTTGCGAGGTCGAACAGCGAGTACGGGCCAGGAAGAACCGCCTGAAGTGACTCGGCGGGCGACTCGATCTGGTCGGCGGCCGCGCGTAGTTCGTCGGCCACGTCGCCAGAGAACGTGAGTTCGCCGTTGACGCGGGGGTCGCGGTAGAAGTTGTTGTTGTCGTAGTACCGGACAATGCCGTTGGGGTCGACGTTCTCGTGGGTCGAAAGCGGGTGTGCGAGCATGTCGTCCCAGCGGAGTTGGCCCTCAACGACGCGGTCGAGGCCCGCGGCCTGTTGTTCGGTGAGTACTTCGGCGCGATACTCCTCGTAGGCGCTGGTGATTATGTCGCTTTCGGCCCCGGAGATCAGGTCGTGTTTCTGGTGGCCTTTGAGATCCGACAGCCGCTGTTTTGCCGGATCGGGAAGGGGAAAGAGCCCCGTTGTCGTGGCAACTCGTTCAGTCATCGTCTGTTGTTGGGGATGACGCTGCTTAATATTTACTAAGTGTATTTATGTTTTCAAGTAATATTTAATCCGCTCACGGATCGACCGTCAGTTTGAGAATCGAGAGCACCTCGAACGGGTAGGACGCTTGGGCGACCTCCGCAACAGCGAAGCCGACCTCGCGGGCGTAGTCGACAACGGCGTCGTAGCCGGTGAGACTGCTGACCAACAGGAACGCCGCACCGCCAGTGGTCAGCACGCGGGGCGCGTCATCGAGAAACGGGATAATGAGGCGGCGGCCGTCCGTCCCCCCCGAAAGCGCGTGTTCCATCCAGTCGTCCCATTCGTTGTCGGGATCGGTCGGCAGATACGGTGGGTTGAAAACGAGAGAGTCGATCGAGTGGTCGGCGAACCCGTCGAGCAGATTCGCGCGGACGACCGCGAGGCCCCGGTCGCGGGCCTGTCGACAGGCGTGTGGGTTGAGGTCGCTGGCGACGACGTGGGTGTCGAGTTCGGCGGTAAGCTGTTCGGCAACCCAGCCCGAGCCCGTGCCGACCTCAAGCAGTCGCGTCGGCGATGAGGCGGTTGCTGTTTCGTGTTTCTGGGAATCCGTATTTGAAAGCGACTCTATCACTGCACGCGCGAGCAACGCCGAATCCTCGGCCGGTTGGTAGACATGGGGTTCGAGCCCGCGCCGGTCGGCCAGTCGGCTTCGAGAGTCATCCGACAGCTTCTCGTCGGTCATCGGTCGATCGCCTCCGTCGTCGTGTTCGGTGTCTCGTCGTCGCCGTCGACCGGTTGGTCGCCATCGGCAGCCGTCGGCTGGGAGCCGTCGGCAACGCGGAAGCCGCCGGTTTCGGCCCGACCCGTGAGTTCGCGCTGTGGGTAGGGGATTTTGATGTCAGCTTCGCTGAATGCGGTGTGGATTTCCCCGATCATTTCCGTCCGAGCCTGTGCGCGTTTTCGGGCGCTCGGCTTGTCGATCCAGCCGCGGACGGTCAGTTGGATCGCCGAGTCGCCAAAGCCCGCGGTGACGACGTGTGGTGCAGGCCCGTCAAGCAGGCAGTCGAGTTCCGAGACAGCAGTGTGCGCGATTTCGCTGGCATGCGAGAGATCGGATTCGTAGTCGACGCCGACGGCGACTTCGATGCGGAGGCGACCACGGCGGGTTCGGTTGGTGATTGCCCGCGCGTTCACCTCGTCGTTCGGAATGATGACGTACTCGCCGTCGAACGACCGTATTCTGGTGTTGACGATGGTGATGTCGGTCACGATTCCCTCGTTGTCGCCGACGGCGATCCAGTCGCCGACCTCGAACGGCTTCGAGAACATGATCACGAAGCCAGCCAGCACCGACCCGAGCGTCTGGCGGGCGGCCATCCCGACGACGATACCGAGAAAGCCCGCCCCAACCAGCAGGCCGCCGATGTTGTCGGTGAACAAGCCGATGACGATGAGCGCGCCGAAGGTGTAGATGGTGACCTGCGAGAGTCGGTGAAGGATTTCACGTTCGTGGACGCTCAGCGTTTCGTGATCGGAGGCGAGGTCTTTGATTAGGTGTCCGACGAAATCCGACAGGGCGTACGCGCCGCCGAGAATGACGAACGAAAGGACGATGTTCGTGACCTGTGTTCGCAGTTCGATTCCCGTGTAGGCGCTTTCGAGCGCCGAATCGAGCCCCCAGAGGACGACGATGCCGAACAGACCGCTGGCGGTGATGAGCGCCAGCACTCCCGACAGCGAGAGGGCAACCCACGCGTCGAGGTCGCGGTCACGTCGCCACCGCCCGGTCACCTGTTTGAGCAACACGAGACCGACAAGAACGCCCAGCGTGATCGCGAGCGAGACGGCGTTGTCGGTCAGCCAGCCGACCATCCCGAGCACGAGCCACTCGGAGGAACCAGTCATCGGTGTTACCCGACCTGTGGGTCGACCACGCTGTGTTCGGCCGCAAGTGTGGCCAACGCGGCAAACTCGCGCGGCGAAACGGTGCCAGCACGGCGACTGAGGAGCGATTCGTCGGCCGCGGCAACGACCGCGTCGGGATCGACGAGTCCCGAAATGTGAGCGGTGTTGCGGATCGCGTTACGCATCGTTTTTCGGCGCTGGGTGAACAGCGCCTTGACGAACCGGAGGAAGAACTGTTCGTCGTCGACCGTGTAATCGGGCTCACGCGGCGTGAGCCGAACAATCGCACTTTGGACGGCCGGCTGGGGATCGAACGCGGTGTTCGGCACGCGCTCGACGAGTTCGACGTTCGCGTAGTGCTGGGCGCTCACCGAGAGCCGCCCGTAGGCGTCGGTGCCGACATCGGCGACCATCCGCTCGGCGAACTCGCGCTGGAACATCAACACGAGCGGCCGGCCGAGCGGGAGCAGGCGAAACGCGATTTCGCTGGATGCGCTGTACGGCAGGTTTGAAACGCACGCCGAAAACAACGGCAGCGACACGTCGAGTGCGTCGCCCTCGATAACGGTGAGTCGGCCCGCAGCGATCGCCTCAGCGAACTCGCGTTCGAGATGGTCGACGAACACCGGATCGCGCTCGATGACGGTCACGTGGCCAGCAACGCCGAGCAGTCGGTCGGTGAGTACGCCGGGGCCGCCACCGATTTCGAGCAGATGGCTGATGTCACAGTCGGCGGGGAGGTAGCCCGGAATTCGGTCGACGACGCGGTCATCAATCAGAAAATGTTGGTCAAAATCCGGATTGCCGCGAGCGCCCGCTCGGCGGATGAGTTCGTCCGGGTCGCGCCCGGCCGCATCGAGAGTGCGAGCGTTCGAGTCGGGATCGGAACCGTCCGAGCGCGTCATTGCCACATGTTTCGGCTGGGCGGGCCTAAACGTCCCGCTTCGCGGAGACGACAGGTGGGCCCGGACGGCGGTGTGATCGAATAAAAAAGGCGGCTATGACCCAACCGATCAGCACGGTCGATTACGACGGCCGAACGAAAATCTTGTACTTCAGTTCGTCATCGCGGAGCTCTTCGAGAATCCGCTCGGCGATCACTTCTTTGGGGCGGTGCAGACCGCCAACGCGTTCGGAAATCTCCTCGAAGCTCTCGAACGGCCCACGTTTTCGCTCGTCGAGAATCTTGTTTCTGAGCTTCTTGCCGATGCCGGGTAGCAAATTGAGTTGATGCAGCCGGAGCGAAATCGGCTGAGCGTCGTTGTAGACGTCGACAAACCGCTGTTCGTCGGCCTCGATAATCGCGTCGACCGCGTACTCAAGCTCCGAAACCGCCGACCGCGAGAGCCCGTCGAACGTGATCGACGACACCGACTCGATGATTTCGTCGTCGGGATCGGGGCCGATGACGACGCGGTCGACGACGCCGATGTCGGCCTCGTCGGCCAGCGTGAGTTCAAGCAGTTCAAACGAGTCCTCAGCGACCGCGTACGCGATGGCGTCCTTTTGGTACTGCGGGCGCGAGTCGTCGGGCCGCCCACGAGGGAGATAATCAAGCACAACGGCATAGCGTGTCGCCACCTCGCTGTCACCGTCGTCGCTCTCGGAGTGAGACATACACGAGCGTATGCGAACGAACTACTTAAAAAATCGGCTACATATTCACCAGCGCGTCGTTGCCAATGGAAAAATGGGGGCAACCCACCCACCGAACGGCGGAAGCAACCGAGTCGACAAACAACGGAAACAGTCCAGTCACCAAACAACGGAAACAACCCGGTCGTTAGACGTACTGGGCAACGAGATCGAGAATTTCGTCGAGTTCGTCGCCATCGAGCGCAAACCGCTCTTTCGCGTAGATCGACCGCAGTTCAGTGCGGTCTTCGGGCAGGAGGTCGACGATTTTGTGGGCGGTTTTCTCGTTGACCGAATCGAGTTCCATGAGCTTCTCGACGAGCTCTCTGGCTTCCTCGGGTTCGAGGACGGCGTACCGGTTGACGTGTTCGATGGCGCGTGCGAGTTCGTAGCGGAGTTCGCGCTCCTCGTCGGCCGCGCGCTCCATTTCGACCTCGCTGAGCAGGGGCTTGACCTCCGAAATCGTCACGTACTCCTCGTCGACTTTTTCCTTGAAGATCGTCATCTACTTTTGAGCGCGGAGATGGGCTGGCCGGGCAATGAGCGATTTCTCCTTGCCACCGTCGACAATCGAGACGGTGAACGCACGACCCTGTTTGCCGGTGATTTCGCCGGTGTGGCCGTTAAACCGGGGGTGGAAGCGACCTTCTGGGACGCTCGGGTCGAGCGTGAGGTGGACTTTCTGGCCGACTTCGAACTCCTGAATTGCACGCTGTGGTGGCGAGGTGCCACGGTTGCGGGGATGATTCGACAGCTTTCCGCGCGTTCCCTTCATGGGCCCATTAGAACTTGGCATAGTCGTGCGTTTGGCTACATCTGGTTAGCGTATAAATGGTGCGTTCCGTCGCGGGCGCGTGAGCGGCTCACACGGTCACCGCGTTCTCACACAGTCGCCTCGTTCGGCCGGATACACGCAGTCGCGCCCACGGAGATATCCGTGCGCAGTCGCGCCGGGAGCGACTCAGTTGCGAAACAGCGCCGAAAACTTCTCGCGAATGCCCTCGTGCTCGCCGAGTTTCAGGTAGTACGCGTCGCCGTTGTCCTCGTAGTAGTTGTCGATTTGACGGGTGATTCGAAAGCCGAGATGTCGATAAAAGCCGAGCGCGCGGTCGTTTGTCGTCCGCGCGTGGCAGCTAACCGTTGTGTGTTCCTCGGCGATTTCGGCGACCAGCGCCTCGCCGTAGCCGCGGCCGCGCGCTTCGGGAGCGACAGCCAAAAACAGGATGTAGCCGTCGCGACGAACCGAACTGAACGCGACGAGTTCGTTGTCCGCAAAAAACAACAGGCTCGTCGAGCGGCGGTAGGCGTCAAAAAAGAACTGCCGTCGCTGTCTGAGAACGTGCTCCTCGCGACGAATCCGTTCTTTGAGCTCCCAAGCCGCATCGACGTACTCGCTTTCGTTCGGTCTGTCGATGCGTTTTTCGACGTTAACGCTCACTACCGGAAGTATCGCCGACGGACATATTAACTCCTCCGGGGTCTCGACGCTGCACCTCCACGGAGCGTGTCACACGCCTCGGGCGGCCTTTCGGATGAAAAAAGAGCCGTCTCCGAAACAACGGACGACAGCGATTGTGCTGACCGTTGCAGTTAGGAGGCCATCCCACATAGGCCAACCCATGCATATACAACGACGCGGCCTGCTCAGTGGCGGTCTCGCACTTGGCGCACTGCTAATCGCGTTCGTCGGCGCGGCGAGTGGCCACGTCGAGTACGTCACCCCCGGCGGCGACCCGATTCCCGTTCTCCCGTGGCTCATCGACGCGTTCACCACACCGTTCATCGTGGCAGTGCTTCTCGGCGGGTTTCTGGCAACCGTCGCCGGCCTCACCCTCTATCTCGTCGTCCGGCCGTTTCCAGCCGACATCGCGGCGTTTCGTGAGATCATGGCCGACTACGAGGATCTCCTGGCGTGGTTGTTGCGACTGAGCATGGGAATGCCGATGATCGCCGCGGGCTTCGAAGGCTACTACTTCAGCCCCGCGGTCAGCATCGGTGATCCGACCGCCCTCCGGCTGTTCGGCATTGCGGTCGGCTTCCTGTTGCTGTTCGGGCTGGCAACGCGCGCGACCGCACTTATTGCCCTGCTTGCGTATCTCGTCGTGTTACCCTTCCAGCCCATGTTGCTGTTGGCGTTCGAGTTCGTTCCGGGTCTGCTTGCTGTTGCACTCGTCGGTGGCGGCCGTCCAAGCGCTGACTCACTGATTGCCCGAATGGCCGACGACGAACGAACGGTGTACTCGGATTTCGATCCGTTTTATCGTCGTGTTGCGGTGCCGTTCGCCGAGCGAATCAACCCGTACACGCGGCTGACGCCGGTGATTCTCCGTGTCGGTATCGGGATTGCGTTTATTTATCTCGGTATCACCCAGAAACTGATGCGGCCCGGTGACGCGCTGGCAGTCGTCGAGTGGTACAACCTCACCGCAGTCGTCCCGGTCGCGCCGGAACTCTGGGTGATCGGTGCGGGACTGACCGAGGCACTCGTCGGCGTGATGCTCATTGCGGGCGCGTTCACGCGTGGCTTCTCGATTGTCGCGTTCATTCTGTTTACCACGACGCTGTTCGGACTGCCCGACGATCCGGTTGTCGCCCACATCTCGCTGTTTGGACTCGTCTCGGCGCTGTTGATCACCGGCAGCGGTCCGTACGCGGTCGATCGCTGGCTGGAAGAACGACTCGGCTCGGCCGCTGAGGTTGCCGAACAGCAGGTGACCCACCCTGCACAGCCGGACGTCGAAGAAGCCACAACCGACGACTGAGCGGTGTTCGGCCGAGTTGAACTACCGAGCGGGCGCAAGTCCGAACGGCTCGTCTCGTCGATGGCTTTCGACGAGCAGAATGTACATCGCCTGGCTCCACTGGAGATTCGAGTTCCAACTCACCGTCCCGTCGCCGTCGACGCGTTCGGGCAGCAGGTCGGCCGTCGTCGTCCACTCGATTGAGTCGGTGAGCGCAGGGCCCCAGACGAGCGTGTGAAGATCATAAAACAGCTCGATATCCGACCGAAACGCCGAGGTTTCCTCGATCAGCGCGCCGATCCACTCGACGCGGGGGTTGTCAGCGTAGCTGTTTGCGGTGACCATATTTCACCGTTTAGCGAGTGAGTCGGTCCGATTCGGCCTCGACGTAGATTCGGTCGGCCTCGGGGACGGCCTCCTGGATCGCTGTTTCGACCGCGTCGACCGCCCGTTCGACGCCGGCGGTATCCAGCGATTCGTCGAAGGCGATATCACACGCCACGAGCACGGATTCGGGGCCGAGATGCATTGTTCGGAGATCGCTGACTTCCTCGACACCCGCTACGTCGTTGATAGCCGCTAAGACTGCTGTACGTTCGGCCCGTGTCACACCCTCGCCGACGAGCAGACTCCGATTCTCCCAGGCAAGCATGAGCGCAAAGCCCATCAACAGCAACCCAATTCCGGCACTGGCAACCGCGTCGTACGTCGTGTTCCCGGTGACATCCGTGAGAAAGACACCCAACAACGCGAGCAGCACGCCGACGACCGCGACGAGGTTCTCGGTTGCCGCCACCAGCAGTGGGGCGTCCTTGGTTCGTCGGAACGTATTGAGCAGCGAGCCAAACCCTTCGGTATCCCGCTCGGCGGCGACTGCCTCGTATGATTTATAAAAGGCAACGCTTTCGAACACCAGCGCGACGCCCAACACGAGATAGTTGATCCGCACGTCGACGGCCACGAACGGTGATCCGAGGGCTGCATACCCCTCTCGGACCGCGGCGTAGCCCGCGACGCCGAACAGCAACATTGTGACCACAAACGCGAAAAAATACTGCTCTTTGCCCCGGCCAAAGGGGTGTTTCCGGCTCCGGCCGGCCTCGCTGAGCCGGAAGCCGACCAGCAACAGCAGCTGATTGCCCACGTCGGCAATCGAGTAGTAGGTCTGGCTTAACATACTGACGTTGCCGGTGGCGAGATAGGCGACGAACTTCGCAGCCGCAATGATCGCACTCGCGACCAGCGACACATAGACGACAAAGCGAGTCGACGACATTGACCGACTGTTCGGGCTGCTGTCTGGTAACGCTGTGGATAGATCGGTCCGGCCTCCCGCCCTGCAGGCTGTTCAGCGGGGCGGTCTCGACAGTCGGGCGCAACGCTCTTTCGGCTTCGAATCGGAGTCGACCGTATGACCACGACACGTGAGTTCAACGGGATCGAACTCCACCGCCTCCGTGAGCACGTCTGGGAGATTCCACAGGAAGGCGAGATGCGCGTTCCCGCGCGCGTGCTTGCCAGCGAGGCCCTCCTCGAACACATCAGCGACGACAACACGCTCCAACAGCTCAAAAACGCCACCCAGCTGCCGGGAATGACAAAGTACGCCCTCTGTATGCCCGATGGCCACCAAGGATATGGCTTTCCGGTCGGCGGGGTCGGCGCAACCGACGCCGAAACTGGCTGTATTTCTCCGGGGGCGGTCGGCTTCGACATCAACTGCGGCGTCCGGATGATCCGAACCAATCTCACCTATGACGACGTCGACGGCAAAGAACGCGAACTCGTCAACGCACTGTTCGCGAACATTCCGTCGGGGCTCGGCGGCGGCGGAATCGTCGAAACCGACATCGACACGGTTGAGACGGTGCTCGACCGTGGCCTCGGCTGGGCTGTCGAGGAAGGATACGCCACACGCGACGATATGTTACACTGCGAAGACGAGGGGCGGCGACCCGACGCAGTGGGCGACTTTGTCTCACAAAAAGCCAAAAATCGCGGCAAAAACCAGCTCGGCAGTCTCGGTTCGGGCAACCACTTTCTGGAAGTCCAGCGGGTCGCCGACATCTATCAGGACGACGTTGCCGACGCCTACGGACTCACTGCCGACCAGATTGTCGTGATGATCCACTGTGGCAGCCGCGGATTGGGCCACCAGATCTGTACGGATTACGTCGAACGGATCGAAACCGCACATCCCGAACTGCTCGACTCGCTGCCCGACAACAATCTCATTGCGGCACCCGCGGACAGCCAACTGGCCGAGGAGTACTACGGCGCAATGGGCGCCGCAATCAACTTTGCGTGGGTCAACCGCCAACTCATTACCCACCGCACCCGCGAAGTGTTCGAACGCGTGTTCGATCGCGACTGGGAGTCGATGGAGATGGAACTGCTGTACGACGTGGCCCACAACATTGCGAAAAAGGAGACCCACGAGGTCGGTGTCGGCCCGGATGGGAAGCCAGCACCGGACGGCGAAGCCGTCGGGTGCGAGCAACGCGAACTCTACGTCCATCGGAAAGGGGCGACCCGTGCGTTCCCGGCCGGCCGCGAGGAGGTGCCACGAGCGTACCGCGATGTTGGACAACCCGTGTTGATTCCGGGCAGTATGGGAACCGCAAGCTACGTTCTTCGCGGCGGTGCGAACTCGTTGTCGGAGACGTTCGGCTCAACGGCCCACGGGGCGGGCCGAATCATGAGTCGGACGCAGGCAAAACGGGAGTTCCGCGGCGACGACGTGCAGGGTGATCTCGAAGGGCGACAAATCTACGTCAAAGCCGAGAGTGGCGGAACCATTGCCGAGGAAGCCCCCGGCGTCTACAAGGACGTTGACGAAGTGGTTCGCGTGTCCGCAGACCTCGGCATTGGCGACCCGGTCGCTCGAACGGTTCCAGTCTGCAATATCAAAGGCTGAGCCGACGACCGACGCCGAGATGAAGCGGAGATCACCAGAATCCGCCAGGATCGTTCGGCCCCGGCGACCCTGACGGCCCTCGTGGTCCAGTCGGCCCTGCTGGACCGCCTGATCTCGATCGTACCGGACGCTCGCCGAGTTCGACCTGTTCGGTCGGCGTTCGTGGGTCGATCTCGATCCCGTTTTCGAAGCGGACGAAACTCAGGTAGAATCGCTCGCCACAGCCCGACTCCGCGTTGTCAACGAGCAGCCCGTCCGCGCCGCAGGTGAAGACAACGCCGTCGACGTCGTCGCGATCCTCAAACGGGTCGTCGGGTGCGACGTAGTTCCAGCCCTCGAACGGAAACGGCGTGACGGCCTTGTCGGCGAGGTAGCCGTCGCGTTCGAGTTCGACCAGCGCCTCGCAGTGCGGACAGTAGTAGGTGACTGGGAAACTCATTGGCACTAGTAGGTGACCGACGGGTTTGAACGCTTTGTGCCCGAGTGGGCGGTTGATACAGCGGGCAACAACCGTCATCCACGTGGCCGCTGGGAACGGTCATCGACCCAGCCGTCGACCGCGCCCGCAACACATTTGACCCGAGCCGAACACGTCCATGTATGATTAACGAGACTGTCGAGGAGATCCAAGGCATGCAGTCGCATAGCTCCTCCTCGATTGCGATCAAAGCGACACAGGCGCTCGCCGAGTTGCTCGGCCGCGAGTACGCCTCGGTCGACGAGTTCGAACTCGACCTTCAGCGCAACGCGGGGGCGCTTCGCCGGGCAAACCCCTCGCACGCCTCGCTACACAACGCGGTCTGGGCGGTCGAGCGATCGGTGCTCGACGCTGCCGACACCGTCGAGGAGTCCAAAGCGCTGGCCCGCGAGATTATCGACCGCGTCGTCGACGACATCGAAACCGGCAAGCGCCGGGCAGCAGCCAACGCCGCCAAAACGTTCGAAGACGGCGAGACGTTCATGACGCACGACTTTTCGTCGACCGCACTGGCCGCCGTCGAGGCCGCCGCCATGGACGGCAACTACCTCGACGCCTACGTGATGGAGGCCCGCCCGCGCTACATCGGCCGAGGCACCGCCCGGATGCTCGCCGCCATCGACCGCGTCGAGCCGCACCTGATGGTCGACAGCGCCATGGGACACTTCCTCTCCGAGTGCGACCGCGTCGTCATCGGCATGGACTGCATCGTCGACGACACACTCTACAACCGCGTCGGGACGCTCCCGCTGGCGGCGACGGCCAAGGAACTCGGCGTGCCGGTCGTCGTCGTTGGCTCGGGCGCAAAAGTCATCGAGGAGGGCTTTGCCTTCGAAAACCAGCTCCGCTCGCCATCCGAGGTCATGCTCGAACCCGTCGACGGGATTACCATCGAAAACCCCGCCTACGATGCAACCCCCATCGAGCTGATCGATCAACTCATCACCGAAACGGGCATTCACGAGTTCTGAACGCAGTTCCACGATGCTGCACCACGGCTCGCATGACTGAATCGAGCCAGTCGTTACGGGGTTCCCCGCATTGTGTGGAGGACACAATCCAGCGCCAAGAACTTAGTCGGCGGCTCTCGAAGCATCGGTATGGCTGACGAACGCGATCCCGTCGAGCGGGCCGCCGACGGATCCGAAGACCTCTACGATATTGCGACGTGGGAGGAACGAAGCTCATTCGACGGTGTCTCCGTTGCGCTCTACTGGCTCCTCACACGGACGGCCAAATGGGTCGTCGTCCTCCTCGCGCTCGTGTTGCTCGTTGCCATCGGCGGGCTGGCGGCGCTGAGCGAGCCCGCAATCGGGCTGCTGACGCTCTTGTCGGTGTTGCCCGCACTCGCCCTTACCGGCTATGTGTACTACGCCGACGTGACAACGCGCGAACCGTTGTCACTGCTGGTGGCGACGTTTCTGCTCTCGATTCTGTTTGCGACGTTTGCGGCCATCATCAACACCTTCTTTCGGCCGTTTTTCGAGCCGTTCGGCATTTTCGGACTCACGCTCTACTTTTTCCTCATCGTTGGCCCCGGCGAGGAGACGGTCAAAATGCTTGCCGTTCGGCTGTACGCCTACACCGACAGCCGATTCGATTCGGTCGTTGACGGCGCGGTGTACGGCGCGATTGCCGGACTGGGGTTTGCGACGATCGAAAACTCGCTGTACATCGTTCGGCGACTCACCGAAACCGGTGAACTCGCGGATCTCACCGTCGGCATCGGCGCGCTTGCGACCGGTGGCGACATCACCGCAATTCGTGCGCTTGCAGGGCCGGGTCACGTGATTTATTCGGCAATTGCAGGCTTCTATCTCGGGCTGGCGAAGTTCAACCCCGAAAACCGTGGCCCGATTATTCTCAAAGGCATCCTCATCGCGGCACTGATTCACGCCACCTACAACTCGGTCAGCGGCCTGGCGATCGTGAGCATTTCGGCGCTGACCGGCTTGCCGCAGCTGGCGAGTTTCTTTATTTTCGTCATCATCTTCGACGCCATCTTCGGGTTCTATCTGCTCCGGAAAATCTGGCGGTACCGACGGGTCTACAACCGAGTGCACGCCACACCAACCGCTGAGACGAGTGTGAACCGGTAGTCGAGAGCGTTGAATCGGGGAGCAAAAACGGCGGGGCCGAATTAGAGCTTTTCGCGAGAAATCGAGATTCCCGTGGGGGTGATAATCAGCTGGTCGTCGCCCTTCTGGACGATGTCGCCGCCGACCTCCTGGGTGACCTGTCGAAGCTCATCGACGATGTGTTCGATCGTTCGGTCGCTCGTGCTGTGTCGGGTGATGTCGGCGATCACGAGGTCGCCGTCGTACACGGCATCCTTGATTGCGATCACGTCCTGTTTGCTGCCGATCTCCGCAATGCGAACCGCCATCCCGGCGCTTTCGGCTGCGGTATCAAACTCGTCGATGTCGAGTTCGACGTAATCTTGCGCGTTACGCGATCCATCACTGCCGAGGATCTTGCTCATTATTCCCATATGTGCTACAGCGAGCGGTCGGACATTAGTTCTTACGTCAGACAGTCGTCCGATCTGCGCCGAGCCAGCGGCCAATCGCTGGCTCCAGCGTCTGCGCCCACACATTGGGGCCCCTACACACACGGGTGACACCGCACGGAGCTGACACATCACACACAGCCACGACACAGGGCCGGATTTATACTCGTCTGCCGACTCGGATCCGACATGACGGTGAGTCTCGCAGTCCGCGAACCGGTCACAATCGACGGCGAGCACCACTACCGGTTCGGGCTCGCGGTGACGACACGGCTGCCCGGCGTCGGTGCCCTCTGTCCGTTCGTCTCCGAAGACGGCGCGCTGGTCGTCCAAAGCCACGTCAGCCAGCGGCTTGGCGAGCGCGGGCTCTCGTATCTGGCCGACGGGCTCGCCATCGACGACGCGCTCGGCGCGCTGCTCGCGGCCGAGGGGCCGACCGAGCGGCGGAACCGACAGGTTCACGGCGTCGACCGCGAGAAGCGGTTCACGTTTACCGGCTCCGGCTGTGTCGACGTCGCGGGCCATCGCGTCGGAAAGAACTACACCGTTGCGGGGAACCTCTTGACCGACGACGCCGTGTTGGATGCGATCGCCACCGCCTACGAGTCGAGCGCATTCGGCGAGCAACCGCTGGCCGAACGGCTCATCGACGCGCTGGCAGCGGGCCAGGAAGTGGGTGGCGACAAGCGCGAGTCGCTGACGATCCAGAGCGCCGCGCTCAAGGTCGTTTCCACGGAGCCGACGCCGTTCCGACGCTTTTTCAACGATCTCCGGGTCGACGCCAGCGAGACGCCGATTGCGGATCTGCGGACGACCTACGAGGCAGCGACACTCGGCTACGAACTGAGCCGTGACGCCTACGGCTCGACCGATGAGCCGAGAGAATTCGATGGGTCGTAAGACGAACTCGGCGGATCGTACTGCACACGAACGGACTGGAGAGACAACCGACGTCAAGCGGTGACGCTCAGACCGAAAACGTATACAGGTCGTCGCCAACGTAGTGAACCGATTCGATGACTTTGCCCGACGAGCCGACCATGTCGTCGCCAGCGGTCAGCGCGCGGCCGATTGCCAACACTTTGCCGTGGGTTTCTTCGGCGATCGCAACGAGGTCGCCAACCGCGATGTCGGCGTCGGCCTCGACGATTCCGGGGCGCATGACGTCCGCGCCGTTGGAGACGAACGAGACCGCCCCCGCGTCGACGGTGACGACGCCGCGCGCTGGCGGGAACTCGTTTGCGCCCTCGACGGTCAGAAACGGCTCGTCGTCGACGTAGGCGACCAGTTTGTCGCCGTCGACCAGCACGATGTCGAACGGGGTGTCGTCGAGTTCGACCAGTTCGAACGAGTCGCCTTCGATGTCGACGCCGAGACTATCGGCAAGCGACGCCTGGAGGTCGGAGATGGCGTCACTGCGGAGGTGGTGTCTGGAGCTGACGTGCATACCGAGCGCGTTGGCGACCGAGCGTATAAATTACCCGTTCTGGAGCGGCTGCAACGCGGCGGTGTGGCAGCGACTCGACTCACGAATAAGTAACAAGCGACGTGATGGTTTCTCGATCATCAAACCGAAAGACGTCGATAAACGCGAACAGTTCGTCACCTGCGGGTCCGTAGAGTCGACCCGCGACCGCAACGCGTTCGCCCGACTGGAGTGGCTCGCCAATATCGTGTGTCGTCTCCGTGATCGGCCGCTCGTGCGCCATGAATTGGATAAACGCGTCGCGATCCGAAAACGTTCGATCCGATCGCTGTTGGGTAAACTCGGGCGACAACAGCGACCGTAACGTCTCGTAGTCGTCCTCGTCGAGACAGCGGTAGTAGTCGACAACGGCGGCAGTGCGCTCCATACCGGCCCGTCGATGTCCGGTGCCATGAGAATGACGGCCGCGGAGACCGCACTGACTGCGAGGGCATTGGCGAACGCGCGGTTTTTAGCGCCCGGCCGCCGAGTTCTCGCCACGCGTGGAGCTACACATTCGGTACGAAGGCGACGACGACCCCGCGAAGTGTACGGCCCGGAAACTCGCGAAGTTCGACCGCGCGACGCTCCACCGCAGTCACCGCGAAACGCCCTACGGAATCGTCCTCAATCCCCACGCCGAGCAGGCACTCTCGCCCGCCGACCGCGACGTGGCCGAAACGGGCGCGCTCGTTGCGCTTGACTGTTCGTGGGAGTCCGCCGGCGAGGCGCAGTTCTCGCTGGCTGGTGAACACCGGGCGTTGCCGTATCTCGTCGCCGCCAACCCCGTCAACTTCGGCCGGCCAATGCAACTGACCACAGTCGAGGCGCTGGCGGCTGCACTCGTCATTGTCGGCGAGCGCGAACAGGCCGACGACATTCTCTCGAAATTCACCTGGGGCGAGACGTTTCTCGAACTCAACGACGAACCCCTTCGCCGGTACGCCGACTGTGCGGATTCGACTGACATCGTCGCCGTCCAACAAGAGTATCTCGACCGCTGAGTTTTCCGGAGAATCGACTCTAACGGGGGTACCATGGTGTCGACGCGGCAATCCACATCCTACATCACCCAAACACGCCGCCGATTGCGCCAGCAAGCGCGCTGTCGAGCGCGAAAATAAGCGTGATAATCGCGCCGAGTGCCAAGATGCCGCCGAACCCAAGGAGGCCACCGAGCGGTCCGGCAAGCAAGCCAAACACGCCGACGACGACGGCGAGAATGCCACTGAGAACGAGCCCCGCAATCGACCCGGCAAGCAGGCCGTGCCACGCGCCGCTGAGCAGGCCGCCGCCAGCAAGGTAGCCCGCCGCAAAGCCACCAATCAGACCCGCGCCAATATGGCCGACGATCGGCGCGCTCGTCGCCAACAACCCGGCGATCACCATCACCACGAAGCCGACCGTGACCGCCCGCCAGTTTGTCATACCGGTATGGTGGGCCCCACTGCGCAAAAGCCCGACGGCAACATCGACTGTAGATCAAAAATCGTGGCTCCTGCGGTGTGGGATCGATCACCACGAAACGCCCGTCAGCGCGCAGTTCCGAACCAAACGGGTTTTAACGCATCACATCGAACGTCCGGCAAGGTAGATCTCACTATGGAAATGCCACGTCGGATGAACACCTACTGTCCGCACTGCAACGGCCACTACGAACACGAGGTCGAGAAGGTCCGAACCGGCCGCTCGACGGGAATGAAAAAGGTTCAAGATCGCCAGCGCAAACGCGCCAAATCCACCATCGGGAACGCCGGCAAGTTCTCGAAGGTGCCCGGTGGCGACAAGCCAACGAAGAAGACGAACCTCACCTACCGCTGTAGCGACTGCGGAAAAGCCCACATGCGCAAAGGCTGGCGCGCTGGCCGTCTCGTCTTCCAGGAGTAATCATGGCGGGAGGCTACATTCGCGTCAAATGCGGCGACTGCGAGAACGAACAGATCGTCTTCAGCAAGGCGGCAACCGTCGTCAACTGTGCGGTTTGCGGCACGACACTCGCGGTTCCCTCCGGCGGCAACGCGCACATCGACCACGAAGTCGTCGAAACCGTTGAGGCGCGGTAATCGCGTGTCATCTCAGGATTTGATTCAATTATGAAATATAGTGGCTGGCCCGAACCGGGCGACCTCGTCGTCGGGAAGATTGACGAAATCGCCGATTTTGGCGTCTTCGTCGACCTCGAAGAGTACGAGAACAAACGCGGGCTCGCCCACATCAGCGAGGTCGCAAGCGGCTGGATCAAGAACGTCCGCGACCACGTCCGTGAGGGACAGACGGTCGTTGCCAAAGTCTTGGAAGTCAAAAAGGGCTCCCAGCAGATCGATCTCTCGATCAAGGACGTCAACGAACACCAGCGCAAGGAGAAAATCCAGGAGTGGAAAAACGAGCAGAAAGCCGACAACTGGATGCTGCTCGCGCTCGGCGACGACGTCGACGACGAAACATATGGTGCGGTCGCAAACGCACTTCTTGCGGAGTTTGAGACGCTGTACGACGGCTTCGAGCAGGCCGCCATTCACGGCGAGGAGGCGCTCGAAGACACCGACCTCTCGGAAGCCGAACGCGACGCCATCGTCGAAACCGCCCGCGAAAACGTCTCGGTTCCCTACGTCAACGTGACCGGCTACGTCGACCTGTCGTGTCCCGCCCCTGACGGCGTCGACGCGGTCAAAGAGGCGCTCAAAGCCGCCGAAGGCAACGGCGAGGTTCCGAAGGGCATCGAGCTCTCGGTGTCGTACGTCGGCTCGCCAGAGTACCGAATCACCGTCCGCGCACCGGACTACAAAACTGCCGAAAGCGAACTCGAATCGAGTGCGGCTCGGGCGAAATCGGCCATCGAAGCCGCCGGCGGCACGGCACACTACCACCGTGAGCGACACGAAGACGACGAGTAGCGACCGTTTTTATGAAATCCGACATTCGCGTGTGTGGATCGTGGGAAACCGAACACGGCCGGCCGGTGTACACGCTCAGTGACCGCTGTCGCGAGTGTGGCTCGCCAACCGAAAACACGGCCCCTGCGCCGTTTAGTCCCGAAGATCCGTACGGCGAGTACCGACGGGCTCTTAAACGACGCGAACGCGAATAGAGCCATGAATGCTATCGAGATTGCGGAGATCGCCGAGCCTACGCTCACCGATCCCGTGTTGATCGAAGGGTTGCCCGGCGTCGGCCACGTCGGCAAACTGGCGGCCGAACATCTAGTCGAAGAGCTCGACGGTGAACTCGTCCGGCGCATCTACGCCGACGAGTTTCCCCCGCAGGTTACCGTCGACGACGAGGGTGTGACGAGTCTGACCTGCGCGGAGTTTCACGCCGTGACAACCGAGGGCGACGGCTCGGATCTGCTCGTCCTGACCGGCGACCACCAGGCGGCGACAAACGACGGCCACTACCGACTCACCTCGGCGTTTCTCGACGTTGCCGACTCGTTCGATGTCGCTGCTGCGTTTGCGCTCGGTGGCGTGCCAACCGGCGAACTCGTCGAAGAGTACACCGTGTTGGGCGCGGTCACCGACGCGGGGCTCAAAGAACCACTCGAGGAGGCGGGCGTCGAGTTCCGCAGCGACGAACCCGCCGGCGGCATCGTCGGTGTCAGCGGCCTGATTTTGGGCCTTGGCGAGCGCCGTGGCCTCGAGGCGACCTGTCTGATGGGCGAAACCAGCGGCTACCTTGTCGATCCGAAAAGCGCCCAAGCGGTGCTCGAAGTGCTGCAGGCGACGCTCGACTTTGAGGTGGATTTTGGCTCGCTCGAAGACCGCGCCGACGAGATGGAAGAGGTCGTCGGCAAGATTCAGGAGATGCAGGCCCAACAACAGGGGATTCCCGACGAGGAACTCCGGTATATCGGCTGAGCCGACCACCCACACAACTACTCGTCGGCGAGTCGAAAAACGATTCATTCACAACCGTTGCGCCAAAGTATCAGCCATGTACGAGACGGTGCTTTTTCCAACCGATGGCAGCGAAACGGCAACCGAGGCGGCGGCGCACGCGATCGATATGGCGACCCGTCACGATGCCGACCTGCACGTGCTCTACGTCGTCGATCACCACCGTGTCAGCCAGATGGCGCCGAAACTCGGCACCGACCACATCAAACGCACGCTCAAACAGGAAGGCGAGCGAATCACGACCGAGACGGCCGCGACCGCCCGCGAGGCGGGTATCGAAACGGTCGAAATCGTTCGTGAGGGTACCCCCGGCCAAACAATCGTCGACTACGCTGACGAGGTCGATGCCGGCGCGATCGTGATGGGCACAAACGGCCGCAGCGGGATCGATCGACTGCTTCTCGGCAGCGTCGCCGAACGCGTTATTCAACTCTCTGAGCGGCCCGTGATGACGGTCAAAAGATCCGGCGAAAAGTAACGACCACACGGCGGAATCGCCAAATCGATCGACGTCACCGGTTGCCCACCGGAGTCGCACACAACGACAAGGGATTTATGCCGTACCGATAATTTGTGTGTATGGTAGCCGCCGCACTCAGCTGGCTCCGTGGGGAGCTGTTTACCTTTGGCGTGCTTGCCGACGTGGCGATCTGGATTATTGCCGGCGTGTTCGCGGTTGCAGGCCTCTTGGAGTGGTACGGCCGACGCGCAAACCGCAGTCTGACCGAACCGGCCCGACTCATTGCGGTCATTGGTTGGGTTGGCTTCGGCTTTTTTTGGCTGAATCTCGTGCCGTACTTTTGGTTTGAGCACCAGAGCTTCGTTGAGGCAATTCTCGCGTTTGTCGGATTCCCGGCGAGCCTGTACGCCGCAAAAGTGCTGTACGATGGCCGCAACACGCTGTTTATTCTCTCGCGAGCGATTGCGGTCATGCTGTTCATTTATCTCCCATTCGAGACGATTCCTGCCTTCGAAATAGCCGGCGTGGCGTTTCCGGCCCCGCGACAGTACCTCATCGAGATGACGACGGTGTTCACCGGTTGGGTGATTTACGGACTTGGCTACTCGCCAACGTTGGTCGAGAGCCCCGAGGGCTACATGGCGACCTATCAGTGGATCGTCGGCGAAGACCAACGGTACAACATCACGGTCGTCCTCGCGTGTACGGGCCTCGGCAGCATCGCCATCTTCAGCGGGCTGATCGCCGCCGTTCGCGCACCCATCTCCCGAAAACTCCGCGCACTGGCGATTGCAGTCCCGATTATTTTCGTGCTCAACATCTTCCGGACAGCGTTCATTTCGATCGTCTCGGGCAATCAGCTGATGCAGTGGTATCCCGAGGCCGTGTTGTTCCTCTTCGGCGAGACCAACGAACTCCGGGTGTCGTTCCTGCTGTCGGATCGAGTTATCAGCCAGATACTCGCGGTGGTTGCACTGATGGGCATTGCGTACCTCGTTGCCCGCGAACTGCCCGAACTCCTGACCGTGCTCGAAGACGTGCTGTACCTGCTGACCGGCAACGAGTACGACCTCCAAGAGGCGCTTGAACTCCCCCGTGAGCCGGCGTTTGAACAGCCAGAAACCCGCCGAGCCGACTAGCGACACTCGCCAGAAACCCGCC
>LKMS01000058.1 GCA_001563965.1 Haloferacaceae archaeon PL-Br10_E2g29
ACGCATCCCGATCACGCGGTCGACTGCGTCGAGAACCCCACGGAGGTCGTGCGTGACGAGGATGATGCTCGTGCCCGCATTCGACAACGCCGTCAATCGATCGAGCACCGATCGGCGAGCGGCCTCGTCGAGCCCGGTGAGTGGCTCGTCGAGAACCAGATGGGCGGGGTTCATCGCGAGCGCCCCCGCGATGGCGACCCGTTCTTGTTCACCACCCGAAAGTTCGTCAATTCGGTCGGATTCGCGGCCAGTCAGCCCGACAGCGTCGAGCGCGTGGTCAACCCGGCGGTCGATGTCGTCGGACGAACAGCCGAGATTCTGCGGGCCAAACGCCACGTCGCTTTCGACGGTCACGGCCACAAAACAGTCACGCGGCGATTGAAACACCATCCCGACCTTCGTTCGTGCGTGGACGAGGTCATCGCCAACAGGCTGGTCGTCGACGAGTACCGCCCCTGCATCGGGCTGTAGCAGTCCGTTAAAATGTCGAACCAGCGTAGTTTTGCCCGAGCCGTTCGGGCCGACGATGGCGACGTACTCGCCGTCTCGGATCCGAAGTGACACCTCATCGAGCGCACGCGTGTCGCCGTAGCGATGGACGAGCCCCCGGGTTTCGAGCATGTCAGGCCGCCGAGATCGCGTCGCTGCGGATGATCCCGATGGCGGCCGCGATTTTGGCCGCCTCCCATGGAATGAATGCGAGCGCCGAGACGACGAACGCTTCAGCCAGCCCGACGTTCTGGAGCAGCGCAAAGCCGACCGTGCCAAGTGCGTAGATCACGACGGTTCCAGCGACCATCGCGCCGATGAGCACGCGGAGACCCACGCTGTCTGGCGATCGGAGGTCGGTCCCGCGGTGGACGATGAGGCCGATGAGTCCGGCGGCAATCGGGTACGACCAGAGATAGCCCGCGGTCGGACTGGCGATCAACGAGCCAATACCCGCGCCCCCGCTGGCGAAGACGGGAATACCGACCGCACCGGTGACCAGATACAGCCCCATCGCGGCAGTCCCCCACACCGGGCCAAGCAGAATACCGGACAAAAAGACGCCAAGCACCTGGAGCGTGACCGGAATGCCGGGCGCAAGCGGATTCGGAAACGAGACGTAGGCGAATGCCGCCATCAACGCGGCAAACAACGCGGTTCGCGCGATGTTTCTGACCGCGCTCGCTTCGATGAGATCGACCGAGTCGGTTGCGGTTTCCATGGTCGTGCTCGCTCGTCAACTTTCTTAAATAGTTTGGTTTACGAAGCGGCGCGAGCGAGGGCAGAGCCAGCGGACGAAACTGCCGACGTGTTTCGCGCTGTTGGAGACAGATTTTTATACACCGACTGAACCACCCTTTGCATGGATGAAAAGACGGCAGCACTCCGAGACATCTTCATCGATACGACTGGTTCGGAGACCGTCACCGAGCGCCAAGCCGAATCGCCCGGCTCGCTCACCGAGGAGCGCACGGGCGTCGACGAGCGTCTCGAAACGCTGATCGTCCGCATGCGCGAGCGCTACGAGTTCAAAAGCGACCTCGACGATTCGGCACTCGCTGCGGTAATTCGTGGCTATTACGAGGAGCTCGACGATCGCGAAATCGCCACACACCTCGAGTGCACCCCAGAGACGGTTCGCACCGCCCGGCTTGATCTCCACCTTGTTCGCGAAAACGATCGTGACGCGCCGTTCGACCTCGATCAACTCCGCGGCCTCCTCGTCGAAGAGACTCCACTCGATGCGTGTGCAGCGGAGCTCGAAACCCCAGTCGAAACCGTCGCGCGCTACCGCGATGTCATCGCCGCCGACCGCCGGTCGACACGGGCGAACACCCGGTTTCGCGACGAGTTCGCCGAACTGCTGACCGACTCGGATCTCACCGGCCAACTCGCCACGAATGCCCGCGAGGACGGACTCCGCGAGGCAACCGAAGACCTCGAAACCGACGTCTCGTTCTGACCACGTCGTCGCCAGACATTCCACCATAGGTTCAAATACCAACAGGGGGCCAACGTGGGGCATGCCGAGTGTGAGCGACTTGAGTCAGGCGGCCTACTGCCCGCGACAGCTGTACTACGCCCGGCGCGAATCCGACCGGTCGCCACCGCCGGAGGCTCGCGAACGCCAGGCGCTTGCCTTTCGCTACGATGAGCTCCGGACGGCCGACAATGAAACGCTCGCCGCATTGCCGATCGATTGTTCGCCAGCGGCCTACCGCGAGAAACTGGAGACGTTGGCAACGCGGTCGGACTGGGAGGCGCTCTGTGCGCCAACAGAAACGAACTACCACGTTGCTGGCAAGGACTGCCACGGCATCATCCACAAACTGCTCGCGGGCGACCCACCGACACCGACGGTGATTTCGCCGGGACAACCGCCCAAACAGGGCGTCTGGGAGCCCCAAACCGTCCGCGCAGTCGCGGTCGCCAACGCGTTGGCGTGGGAACGGAACGAGCCCATCCCGCGGACGCTTGTGGAGTACCCAACCGTTGGCGTGGTGCGTGAGGTCCCGCTTTCGACCCGCCGAACGGCGACCTACCGGCGTGTGTTGCGGACGGTGCGGGCGATGGACGGGCCACCACCACGAGTCAACGACGGTCGCTGTAAGTCGTGTGAGTACCGGACGAAATGCGGAGTCACCACGCGCTCGTTGCGGTCGTTGCTCGGACTGTAATCCGTTGCTTGGGCCGTACCCGTAGCGTGCAATCGGTGCCCAATCGATATCGATACTCGGTCGCGTTCGAGGCTCAGTGCGTCGCAAACCACGTTTCGATCTCGTCGACGAGCGCGCCCCGACGATGGATCGTTTCGCTCGCGACGTCGACGACGCTGCTTTCGGTGCCCGGCGTCTCACCGGCGTCGATAACCACGGCAACGTTCGCGAGCAGGGCCGATGACAACGCGTCCGGCGTTCGAACACTCGGCGACCCGCTTTCGTTGGCGCTAGTAGCGGTGATTGGACCGGCGCGCCGGGCGAGTTCACGAGCGAGCGAGCAGTCGGGAACCCGAACGCCAACGCGCTGGTTTCCCGCGTTCACCACGGCAGGGAGGTCGTCACCGCGGTCGACAAGCACGGTCACCGGGCCGGGAAGAAAGGCCTCCATGAACGCGTGTTCGCGAGCCGTTGGATTGGTGTAGCGACGCGCGGTGTCGAGGTCCGGAAACGCCACCGAAATCGGCTTCGATCGGTCGCGACCTTTGAGTTCGAAGAGACGGGAAACGGCGTCCGCGTCGGTTGCGGACGCGGCCAGCCCGTAGACCGTTTCGGTCGGGTAGACGACCGCTTCGCCACGCGAAAGCGCGGTAACCGCGTCGTCAGTGATCGATGGTCGGGCAGCATCATCCGCCGGCGACGGATCCGAGTCGGTGTCGAATGCCCGGGTCATGAGTGGTTCTGAGCGAGCGACTCGAAAAAGCGTGCCGTTCCCCGCCGCGTTCCAAACCGTTTATACTGACTCCTCAAGAAGGAACGCTCATGCCGCGAGAACAGAAGCAGGTTCGCGAACTCCAGGAAGGCAGCTACGTCATGATGGATGACGCCCCGTGTAAAATCAACCACTACAGCACCGCCAAGCCGGGCAAACACGGCAGCGCGAAGGCCCGCGTCGAGGGGAAAGGCGTCTTCGACGCAAAAAAGCGCAGTTTCAGCCAGCCGGTCGACGCGAAGGTCTGGGTCCCGATTATCGAGCGAAAGGGCGGCCAGGTCGTTTCGGTCACCGGCGACGACGCCCAGGTGATGGATCTCGAAACCTACGAGACGTTCACGATGCGGATTCCCGAGGGCGAGGAGTTCGCAAACGGCACCGAAATCGAATATCTCGAATACGAAGGCCAACGAAAGGTTGTGTGATGTTTCCGGGGGCGACCGCTGACCGCGATACTGCTTCCTACGTGGTCGTCGGCGCACCCCTGGATGTCACGACCACGTTTCAGCCCGGCACCCGGTTCGGTCCCGACCGAATCCGCCGGTTTGCCGAATCGTTCGACGATTACGATCACGTAACTGACTTGTGTTTCACCGAGTGTGGCGTCTGCGACGCGGGCAACATCCGCGCGTGGGACGACGTCCCCGAGTACATCGACTACCTCGGGGGCCAGCTCCGCGATGTGGTCTGGGACGACGCCGTCCCGCTCGTACTCGGTGGCGAGCACACCGTCACCGTCGCCGGCGTGGAGGCGGTCGACCCCGACGTGTTCGTCTGTCTCGACGCCCATCTCGACCTTCGAAGTGCGTACGATGGCAACGAGTGGAGCCACGCCTGTGTGACTCATCGCGTTCTTGAGACGGCCGACGAGGCGATTATTCTCGGTGCCCGAACCGGCTCGAAAGCGGAGTGGGACCGTGCCGCCGAGAGCGACGTGACCGTCGTCGACCCCGACGCCGTCGACGACTGGCTTGCTGACCCGCCATCGTTTGCCGAGCAGTCGGTGTATCTGAGCGTCGACATCGACGCGGCCGACCCGTCAGTTGCACCCGGAACGGGAACAATGGAACCGTTTGGGCTCACCGCTCGACAGCTTCGCGCAGTCGTCCGGCGGGTTGCACCCACCTGTGACGGCTTCGATGTCGTCGAGGTCAACGACCGTGATGCTGGACAGGCGGCGGCGCTCGGCGGAAAACTGCTCCGGGAGTTCGTGTTTGCACACGCGGCCAAGGCGGACGTGTAGACGGTCAGAATCGCCGAACTACGGCGTTGGTGCAGCCTTTTGCAGCGCAGTTTCGGCGATGTTGCCACCGTAGTCGGCGCTTCGTGAAATCGAGTCGACGATCAGCCCGAGCAGTTGGGCGCGCGCGGGGTCAAGTTCGCGGAGGAGTTCGTCAATGCCGCGTGCGGAGGCATCGACCGATCGAACCTGTTCGCGGACGCGATTTGCCAACCGGGTCGCCTCCTCACTCTCGTCGGTGAACAGCGCGTCCATGCCGCCGTCGATGACCGAAACGGCCTGAACACGGAGTTCGTCAAACGCATCGAGCACGTCGTCGGGAACCTCGCGTTCGATGTCGAGCGAGAGATGCGCGATTTTCGTTGCGTGGTCGCCGATGCGTTCGAGCTGCCGGGCACTCGAATGGTAGTCGAAACACACCTCACGGGGCAATCCAAGCTCCTCGGCGGCTTTTGGCGTGCGCAACGTGGCGCGGAAAATCCGCGAGACAACCATCCAGAGCCGGTCAACGTCGTCGTCACGCTGGATAACGTCGTAAGCGAGGTCACGGTCGAGGTCGCGGAGCGCCAACAGGGCGTCTTCGAGCATCGACAGCGCAATGAGTCGCATGCGGGTGACGGCGTTGTGAATCGAGAGCTCCGAGGAGTCCAACAGGTCGCGAATAACGACCTGGCCTTTGGTTTCTTCGAGCACTTCGAGGCCAACGAGCCCCTGGGTTGCCTCCCGGATGGTACGGCGCTGGGCGGTCGTGATCCGGCCGCTTTCGAGGACGATCACGTCGAAGCCGCTCACGTACATCGTCATCACCGCACGGATAAGCTCCGTTCCGTCGAGGTTGGTGATGTCGAGCGTCCCCTCAGTCCGTTCGTCGTCAGTGCTCGGCGTCATGAACAACGAATCGCCCTCCGGATAGAACTCAACGGTGCTGCCGCCGCTCACCCCGTTGTCCGTAGCCCACGTTTTCGGGATCGAGACAGTATACGTTGAGCCACCGGTTACCTGGACTTTCCGCGTCTCCATTACTGTGCTATCAAGTCGGTTGGAGGATAAATCTACCCATCTATGTAGATACAATCGTTCCCATAGAGTCGCATAGTTCCGCTAATGACGGGTTCTAACCGGCTTTTTCAGATTTATACAACAATAATCATACTAGTACAAACAGAGACATACATAGAACTATATAGAGATTATAGTAGCGTATTTACGCCGGGTGTGCTCACTAGTGAATGCATGAGTATAGAGGACTCACGAGCACACAATAGATCCGAACCGAGTCGCCGGCAGCTGCTGACTGCCGGCGGCGCTGCGTTGGTGGGGCTTTCGGGCTGTCTCGTGAGGGGTGAAACGACCGACTTCGAGGGGGAGATTCGTGTCGACGGGAGCAACACCGTCCTGCCGCACGGGGCGGCGCTCGCCGAGGAGTTCCAGTGGCGGAACAACCGGGTCCGAGTTCCGGTCAACGGCTCGGGAACCGGCGCGGGCTTCCAGCGGTTTGCGGTCGGCGAAACACACATTCAGAACGCCAGCCGCGAAATCATGGATCACGAACGCGAGCTGTGTGAAGAAAACGGTGTGGAGTTCATCGAACTCGAAGCGCTGTTGGATGGGATCGCCATTTTCGCCAATCCCGAAAACGACTGGTGTGACTGTCTCACCGTCGACGAGCTCAATCAGATCTGGGAGAGCGGCTCCGAAGTCGAAACCTGGAGCGACGTGCGCTCGGAGTGGCCCGATGAGGAGATTGTTCTCTACGGTCGTGACTCCGCGTCGGGAACGTTCGATTACTTTACCGACGTCATCAACGGCGAGCACGGCAACATCCGCTCGGACTACTCGGGAACGCCGGATACGAACGTGATCGTCCGCGGCGTCCGCGGGAATCGCTACGCGCTCGGCTTCGGTGGCGCGGGCTACTACTACGAAAATGAGGACGATCTCTCGCTGATCGGCGTCGACGACGGCGATGGCTGTATTGTTCCCACCCGCGAGACGATCGAAACGGGCACCTACACGCCGCTGTCGCGACCGATGTTCGCCTATCTGAACCTCGACGAACTCGACCGTCCCGAGTTTCGGCGGTACGTCCGGTTCTTTTTCGAGCCAATCGATGACGATGCAGACCTGAGCGTTGTCGAAGAAGACGAAGAACTCGCCTGGACCCAGTGGGCCGCCCGGAAGGTCGGCTTCTACGCCATTCCCGACGAAACAGTCGATGAGAGTCGAACCGCGCTCGAAGCCGCCATCGAGGAGCGAACCTGAATGGCTGCCATCGACCTCACCGGTGACAACCGGCGAACGGACAAGGTCAATGTGTTGGTCAAATGGGTGTTTTTCGGCTGTGCGTCGGTGACGGTGTTGACGACGCTGGCGATTATTGGCGTGTTGGTCAACGGCGCGGTGAGTTTCTTTTTTGAGGCCTCGATTGTCGAACGGCTGGCCGGCCAGCGCTGGAATCAAGTAATCACCTTCCGGGAGTTCTTTTTCGGCACAGAGTGGTCACCGGTCATCCAACCGCGAAGCTTCGGCGTTCTCCCACTGATGTGGGGAACGATGATGATTGTCGTCGGCTCGGCAGTCGTCGCACTGCCGGTCGGCACCGCAACCGCGATCTATCTCTCGGAGTACGCCGACACGCGCGTCCGGAAAATCCTGAAACCGACGCTCGAAATTCTCGCCGGCATTCCGACCATCGTCTACGGCTTTTTTGCGATTTCGTTCATTACGCCGTTGCTTCAGCAGGTGTTTCCCCAAACCGGCACGTTCAACGCCGCCGCGGGGGCGATCGTCGTCGGGATTATGATTATTCCGATGGTTTCGTCGCTTTCGGAGGATGCCATGAGCGCGGTGCCCGACGAACTCCGCAATGCCGCGTACGGACTTGGCGCAACGAAGTACGAGGTGTCGACGCAGGTGGTGCTGCCTGCATCGGTATCGGGCATTACGGCCTCATACATTCTGGCCATTTCGCGCGCAATCGGCGAGACGATGGCCGTGACGCTTGCGGCGGGAATGCAGCCCACGATTACGGGCAACCCACTCGTCGAGATCCAGACGATGACGGCCTACATGGTTCAGATCGGCACCGGTGACGTGAGCGTGGGCTCGATTGGCTACCAGAGCCTGTTCGCGGTGGGACTGACGCTGTTCGTGATGACGCTCGCGATGAACCTGCTGAGCCAAGTCGTCAAAGAACGTTATGAGGAGGAGTACCGATGAGCACCGAAAACCCGTTCGACGGCATTGCCGACGACATCGCGCGCAAACGCCGCATTGGTCGCGTTTTCGTCGCGATCTGTTTCGCCTCGACGCTCGTCGGCATCGTCGCCCTCGTCGCGCTGATCGCCGATGTGCTGTACGAATCGTGGGGCTGGGTCACCATCGAGTTTCTGACGTATCCACCCTCGCGGTTCATCGAGAGCTACCAGCCCGGCGGCCGCGGGGCGGGCATCTATCCGGCGCTCGTCGGCTCGATTTTCCTCATCATCCTCACGGCCATCTTCACGATGTTTCTGGGCGTTGGCGCGGCAATCTATCTCGAAGAGTACGCCCCCGACAACCGCCTAACCGCATTCATCGAGGCCAACATCGCGAACCTCGCCGGCGTACCGTCAATCGTCTACGGCCTGCTCGGGTTGGCGATTTTCGTTCGCGCAATCGGTTTGGGGGCGAGCCTCATCGCGGGAGCGTTGACGTTGACGCTGCTTATTTTACCGATCGTGATCGTCTCCAGCCAGGAGGCGTTGGGTGCGGTGCCCGACACCCAACGGCAGGCGGCATACGGCATGGGTGCGACCCAGTGGGAGGTCATCCGCGATATCGTGTTGCCACGGGCACTCCCCGGCATTATGACCGGGACGATTCTGTCGCTCTCGCGGGC
>LKMS01000059.1 GCA_001563965.1 Haloferacaceae archaeon PL-Br10_E2g29
AACAGTGCGCCAAAGGCGGAAAGATGGTGCTTTTCGTCTACGGTTACTGCGACCAGCGGGACTGTTTTTACTGCCCGCTGGGAGAAAACCGCAAGAACGTCACCGACGTGTACGCCAACGAGCGAAAAGTCGAGGAGGATCAAGACATCATTCGCGAGGCCCACCGGATGGAGGCGCTCGGCACCTCGATCACCGGCGGCGAACCCCAGGAGGCGATGGAGAAAACGTGTCGCTATCTTCGACTCCTGAAAGACGAGTTCGGCGAGGATCACCACACCCACCTCTACACCGGAATCACGGGCGGCCGCGAGAACATGCGTCGACTCAGCGAGGCCGGCCTCGACGAGATTCGGTTCCATCCCCCCTACGAGCTGTGGGGCGAGCTGCACGGCACCGAGTGGGAGGAGATTCTCTACATTGCCCGCGAGGAGGGCATGACGCCCGCCTTCGAAATCCCCGGCATCCGTGCCGAAGGGGAGTTTTTGGACTTTCTCGACGAGGGCGCGGCCGACTTCTGCAACATCAACGAGTTCGAGATGAGCGATGGCAACTTCCGCCGAATGAAGCAAGAGGGCTACGAACTCCAAGAGGGCCACATGTCGGCGGTCGAGGGCTCGAAAGACGCAATTTTGGATGCGATGGGACATCACGAAAAGGTGTATTTCTGCACCAGCGTGTTCAAGGACGCCGCCCAGCACCGCAATCGCCTCAAGCGGATGGCGCGCGTTATTCGCCGCGAGTTCGACGAAATCACCGACGACGGCACGCTCGTCTACGGCAAGACGTGGGAGCCCGAAGCCCGCCTGCGCGAACTCGGCGTTCCCGAGGAGTTTTACACCGTGAAAGCCGACCACGTCGAACTCGCGTGGTGGCTGCTCGAAGAGATGATCGAGGAGGGCGACGTTCAGCAGGGCGAAATCGTCGAGCAGTATCCGACCGTCAACGGAACCGTTGTCGAACGAACACCGTTGGCGTAGTTGCAGCTATTTCTGCGTTCCACCGCACTTCCCACCATGCAAACGCTCACCGAAAAACGGGTTTTTGGCGCGAAAAGTGCCACCACCGACGTCTACGTCGCCTGCGAGATGGGGCTCGTCGTCGTCACCGTCTCGGCCGACCAGATCGGCGAGTTCGGCCTCGTCCACCGCGAGGCCGTCTCCGCAGTCACCGTCGACGGCGACCGTGTCGTCATCGGCACCGACGACGGCGTCCGCGTGAGCGAACGACGGACCGATGTCGACGCTGTCGCCGACCGACCGTTTCGGTCGATTCCCCACGATTCGGTCGGCTGCGTTGTGGCGGCGGGAACCGGGCCAACCGGCCCGCTCGTTGCCGGCGCCGAAGGCGGTGTGTTTCGTGTCGAGAGCGACGCGCTCGTTCACGTCGGCGACGCGGACGACGTTCGGGCCATCGACGGCGGGTTGCTCGCGGCGGCCGACGGCGTGTTCCGCGTTGGCGACGACGGCCTGACCCACGTCGGCCTCGACGACGTTCGCGACGTTGTTGGCCACGGCGTTCCGCTCGCGGCGACCGCCGCTGGCCTGTTTTTGCTCGGCAACGGCTGGCTGTCGATTCGGTCGGCACCGTTCGACCGGGTTGCCGGCGACGGCCACGGTCACGCGGTTGCCGTCAGCGACGACGGCCTGCTTCGGCACGCCGGTGACGACAGCGTTTCGGCCGACACCTCCTGGGTCGACGAGTCGTTGCCGCTCGCCGAATCGGTCGTCGATGTCGCCTACGGGGGCGGGATTCTCGCGGCGATCACTGATCAGGGAACGCTCTGTGTCGACGCCGGCGACGGCTGGCGAACGCAACCGCTGGGCGTGCGTGGGGTTCGGGCGCTGGCGGTCGGGTCGGGCCGCACTGGCGAGCGCGGCAACCGAAACCGGGTTTAGGTGGGCCCGAAAACGGGGGAGTATGACCACCATCGTTCCTGCCTCGACCTCACAGGCGCTGTCGGCCGCGCTGGCTGCCGAGGGCGTGGGGTCGCTGACGGTGCCGACCTACGACTGTTTCCCGGACGGCGAAACGCTGGCCGCGGTGCCCGCGTTCGACGACGACGCCGCGGTCATCGTTGGCTCGACGGCAACCAACGACGCCCACATCGAACTCCTCCAACTCCAAGACGCCGTTCGCGAGGCCGGTGCAACCGACATCACGACGGTTGTGCCGTATCTGGGCTACGCACGACAGGACACGGCGTTCCGTGCGGGCCAGCCCGTGTCGGTTCGTGCGGCCGCCCGCGCGATCAGTCTCGAAACCGACCGCGTGGTTCTCGTCGAGCCACACGAACCGGCCGTCGCCGACTTTTTCACCGTCCCGACCGCCGCCGTCGACGCTGCCGAGCGTCTCGCGGATCCGCTGAGCGGCCTCGACGATCCGTTGTTCCTTGCGCCCGACGAGGGAGCCATCGCGCTGGCGACGACGACACGGGATGCCTACGGCGCGGGCGACGTCGACTTCTTCGAAAAGGAACGGGACTACGACACCGGCGAAATCGAGTTGACGCCGAGCGACGCACACGTTGCGGACCGCGACATCGTCGTCGTCGACGACATTATCGCAACCGGCGGCACGATGAGCGGTGCAATCGAGGTGCTCTCGGCGCGGGAGGCCGGGCGCATCTATGCGGTCTGTGTGCACCCCGTGTTGGCCGAGGCGGCGCTCACGAAACTCTCGGCCGCCGGCGTTGAGCGCGTCATCGGCACCGACACGCTCGAACGCGCGGTGAGCGACGTGAGCGTTGCGCCCGCGGTTGCCGCGCAGTTACGGTAGGTCGCGTTTTTGTTTTTGCCAGCCACTAACGTTCTTAGTGTCGCCGAGACAATCGCCATCCATGGCCAAAACCATCTTCGAGAAGATCGTTGCCGGCGAGATTCCCGCCCGTGTCGTCCACGAAACCGACGCCGTGCTGGCGTTTCTCGACGCCAACCCGCTGGCCCCGGGTCACACGCTCGTGATTCCGAAAGACGCCCACGAACGACTCGATGGGCTGCCCGCCGACCTTGCAGCCGACCTATTTGCGGTCGTCCACGCGTTGACGCCAAAAATCGAGAGAGCCGTCGACGCTGACGCGACGACCATCGGCATCAACAATGGCGCGGCCGCCGGACAGGAGGTGCCGCACGTTCACGTCCACATCGTCCCGCGGTTCGAGGGCGACGGTGGGGGCCCAATTCACGCGATTTCGCCAGCGTCGCCGTCGCTCTCGGCCGACGAACTCGACGAGATTGCCGACACGATTTCGACGGCGTGAGTTTCGCTGGGTGCGTGTCATCAACGAGTCACACGCCGTCGCGTCTGGAACTCACTCCCACCGTTTCGGGGCGATGCCCAACCACCTGGTGAGCCGCGGATACGCCACACCGAAGCCGAGTGCGAGCAGCAATCCGGCCCACAGCGGAACCGTCCCGATGATCCCTTCGAGCACCGCAATCGTGCCGAATATCACACACAACATCAGCACGTAGTGCAACAGCGTGTACACCGGATGCTCGTTATTCATACCGGGATTCAGCGGGTGTGATAGAAAAACACTACCGCTCTGGTCGCTGGTGGCGTCGCGCCGAACCCATTCTTTGGGCTCGCAATCGTATATAAAATCTGAAGAAGGGAATATATTTGTCACTTACTAAATCATTATAATTGACAGGTGTGTTCGAACGGTCGACTTGTGATGTCTCCTCATACCCCCTCATGCGGTGAATGTGGTGGTCCGCTGTACGTCGACCGCGATGAAACGCTCTGTGGTGACTGTGGACTGATTGTTGCAACCGATCGAATCGATCCTGGCCCCGAATGGCGCTCGTTTCCCGACAGCCCGACCAATCCCGAACGAACCGGCGCACCGCTGACACCGGCGCGACACGACCGTGGACTCTCGACGGAAATCGGCTACGGTGGCGGACTCAGCGAAACGCGTCGGCGACAGTTCATCCGCCTTCGTCGCCAACATAATCGCGCACGGATTCGAACCAAACGCGAGTGGAATCAACTATACGGCTTCACCGAAATTCGTCGTATTACGGTCGATCAATCGCTGCCCACGTCGGTTCGCGATCAAGCCTGCGAACTGTTTCGAACCGCACAAAACGAGGGCTTGTTTCGTGGGCGCTCACTGGAGGGGTTTGCGGCCGCCACCGTTTACGCTATCTGTCGAATCAACGGACTCTCGCGGACTATCGAAGAAATCGTGCTCACCGCCCGGGCCGACCGCGCGGAGCTGCAGGTCGCCTATGACGCGCTCAACCGCGACCTCGGTCTACCCGTAGGGCCGACGCCGCCAGTAGAGTACCTGCCGCGTTTTGCGAGCCACCTTGATGTTCCGTCACCGGTTGAACACCGCGCTCGCGACCTCGCAAGACAGGCCGAACAGCTGGGACTCGCCAACGGACGAAATCCGTGTGGAATCGCCGCCGCGTGTCTCTACACGGCTGCGGTGGAAAGTGGCGTCAATCTCACCCAACAGGAGGTCGCCGCCGTTGCCTCGGTCACGCCGGTAACGCTCCGCAACACGTTTCAGGCGCTCGTCGAGCAGGCCGAATAATCCCGCTGCGATTCCGACGCTGGTTCAGTGCTCGGATGCGGCGGCGGTCGGTTTCGGTGGGACGATGTAGAGGTCACGATCGTGTTTGACGACGCGAACGGTGTCGACATCCTCGTCGACGAAGGCGGGCCGGGCGACGGTTTTCGCCTCGTAGGTTTCAGGATCTAACAGCTGGACGGCGTGTTCGTCCTCGATGGTGACGACGGTAGTTTCGACCGCCTCGCTTCGCGTCCCGAGTTTTTCGACATCGGGTGTCGTGCCGTCCTCGTACGCTGCCTCATAGCGTTCGCCAGTGCTCAGTCGCCGACCCTTGAGCGTTCCGTGAGCGCTCGTGACCACCACCGGACCGTCGCCGTCGTCGGGGTCAATGAGGTCGCCGGGGGTGTACTTCGGCAGCCGAGCGACGAACGTGACGCGGTAGACCTCGTTGCCGTCGCTGTCCTCGGTGACGAGCGTTGGGTGGTCGTCGACGGTTCCGCCGAACCGGTCGGTGATTCTGTTGGCGACCGCCTGGCCGAGTTTGTTCGTCGAGAGCTTGATGTTCGGGCCCGCGGCGCTCTCGCGGTCTATTTCGGTGATAAACGCCTCGCGGTCGCCACCGGCTTCCTTTTTTCCGATGTAGGATTCGGCGATTTCGATGGCCACCTCGGCCTCCTCGGTGGTTGGCTCGCGCTCTTCGGCACGAACCTGCACGATGCTGGCGAAGTAGCCGCCGGCAATCCGACCACAGCGGTCACAGACCTCTTTTCCGATGCGAACGGGAACGACGAACTCCGCGTGGACGGGTCGCTCGCGGACGACACCCGAGAACGTACAGTGCATGCGGATCGTGGTCGGATCGATCTGCTCGGGTTCGACGCCCCACTGGACGTTTTCGGCGTCGACGTGGACGCCGAGCGCTTCGCTCACCTCGTCGATGGCGATGTCGGTGTAGTCCTCCGCGCCGACGTCGAGCCACCGCTTGCCACGATGGACTGCGCCGCACCGCGGACAGACGGTCACGTGAACTCGTTCGGGCACGTCAACCAGTTCGAACGCCTCGAAGTAACAGCCGTCACAGAGCGCCACGTCGTGTTCGTGGCGGTCGCCGGGGCGGGGTGATTCCCGCGGGGCAACGTCGTCGCCACAGCGGGGACAGAAATCACGAGACTGACTCATTGGCCCTTCGTAGGTTCGGTGGCCGTTTAAGCGCCGCGCACCGCGTTGGCGACACCGTGGATCGAACCCACTGCCGAACGGCCACGAGAACCGCCAGTCGGCTCCGATACCGTTTAACCGATCGAACGGCTACAGACACGCATGAAATGGACGACAGACTGGGGACTCCGTGGCCGAATGGGGCTGACGATGTTCCTCTTGTTCGCCCTCTACATCGTCTTTCTCGGGTTCCTCGTCGCCTTCACGAACGCCGGGCTCATCACGATCGTGATCGCCATGGGCGCGTTCTCGTTCGCCCAGTACTTTTTCAGCGACAAAATGGCGCTCTACAGCATGGGCGCAAACGTCGTCGACGAGGACGAAGCTCCCGAGTTGCACCGAATGGTCGAACGACTCTGCCAGCAGGCCGACCTTCCGAAGCCACAGGTCGCCATCGCCGACTCGCAGGTGCCGAACGCGTTTGCGACCGGCCGCAACCAGAAGAACGCGACGGTTGCGGTGACGACGGGGCTGATGCGGACACTCAATCAGGAGGAGCTCGAAGGTGTGATGGCCCACGAACTCGCGCACATCAAAAACCGCGACGTGATGGTGATGACCATCGCCTCGTTCCTCTCGACGATTGCGTTCATCATCGTCCGGTGGGGCTGGCTGTTCGGCGGCAACGGCCGCAATCAGGCGCCGGTGTACGTCGCGATTCTCGCCTCGCTCGTCGTCTGGGTGATCTCGTTCTTCCTCATTCGGGCGCTGAGTCGCTACCGCGAGTACGCCGCCGACCGCGGTGCGGCGTCGATCACGGGCAACCCGGCGGCGTTGGCCTCGGCGCTCATGTCGATTAGCGGCCGGATGGACAAGGTGCCGAAGGAGGATCTGCGCGATCAGGCCGAAATGAACGCCTTCTTCATTATCCCGATTCGGTCGGGCTTCGTCGGGAGAATCGCGAGCACGCACCCGCCGACCGAGAAACGGATCGAGAAACTCCGCGAACTCGAACGCGAGCAGGAACTGGCCTGAGCAGCGCCAGCCAACGAGCCTTTGAGCCTCCCTGTCGAACGGGTCGTATGGGACTGATGGATACGGTGCGGTCGATTCTCGGCGTGAGCGCCGAGCGCGACGCAACCCGCGATGCCGACCCCGAGGATCTGTTTGGGATGTCGACCGCCTACGTGACGATGGAGGCGGATCTGGGCTATACGAACGCCGGCGCGGCGGCGCTGTGTTTCTCCTCGGTCGACAGCACGGATTTCGGCGACATGGTCGCGGAGGTCGAAGCGATTCTCGAAGCCGGTGCGGAGGAGACGGGAACAACGTTCAGCCAGCACAGCGATGACCACGGCTACAACTGGGTCGTGCTCGAGGACAGCGACCCCGAGGATCTGCTGACGACAATTCACTTTGCGGCCGATACGTTCATCGAGGAGGGCTATGGCTCTCGGCTGCTCGCGGCGGTGTTCGCGTTCGACAAGAGCGACACCGACCACGCCTACTGGATCTACTCCTTCCGCCGCGGCGCGTACTACCCGTTTGTGCCGACCGGGACGCACGACCGCGATTCTCGTGCGGAGTTCAAACTTCAGTCGGTGCTCGACGGCGAGTTGGGCCTCGAACGCGACGAACAGTACTGGTACCCGCTGTGGCCCGACACGCCCGGCGGCTATCCGTGGGAATAACCGCTGTCGAACGGTGTCACCGCTGAGCGGGGGCGCTGTGTTGTCCTCGCTGTCGGCGTTGTGCGTCGACTCTACGATCCGTCGTGGGCCGATTTTACGATCCGTTATGAGTCGTTCTCGCGGTCGATTTTTGCCGCGCATGGTCGGCACAGACTGGCTCGATTATTTCACTTCCACTTTGCAGTTAACGAGGCTTTATGTACCGAAGCGAGCAAACACGGAGTACAATGGCAGACGACGACCTCGAAAACCTTCCCGGCGTCGGACCCGCGACGGCCGACAAACTCATCGATGCGGGCTATGACTCCTATCAGTCGATCGCGGTCGCCTCCCCGGGCGAACTCTCGAACACCGCCGACATCGGGTCGAGCACCGCAACCGACATCATCAGCGCCGCGCGCGACGCCGCCGACATCGGGGGCTTCGAAACCGGTGAGCTGATTCTCGAACGCCGCCAGGAGATTGGCAAACTCTCGTGGCTGGTTCCCGCGGTCGACTCGCTGCTCGGCGGCGGCATCGAAACCCAGTCGATCACCGAGGTGTACGGCGAGTTCGGCGCGGGTAAATCACAGGTCACTCACCAGATGGCGGTCAACGTCCAGTTGCCGACCGAGCAGGGCGGGCTCCGTGGCTCGTGCATCTTCATCGATTCGGAAGACACCTTCCGGCCCGAGCGGATCGACGACATGGTTCGCGGGCTCGACGACGAGGTTCTCGAAGCCACGCTCGACGACCGCGGAATCGAGGGCTCGATCGACGACGAGGAGACGATGGAGGAACTCGTTGGCGACTTCCTCGACCGGATTCACGTCGCCAAAGCGTTCAACTCCAACCACCAGATTCTGCTCGCCGAGAAAGCAAAAGAGCTCGCCGGCGAGCACGAAGAAGGCGAATGGCCCGTTCGCATCGTCTGTGTCGACTCGCTGACCGCGCACTTCCGTGCGGAGTACGTCGGCCGGGGCGAACTGGCCGAGCGTCAGCAGAAACTCAACAAGCACCTCCACGACCTCATGCGAATTGGCGATTTGTTCAATACCGCCATTTTGGTCACCAATCAGGTCGCCTCCAACCCCGATTCGTACTTCGGCGACCCGACCCAGCCCATCGGGGG
>LKMS01000060.1 GCA_001563965.1 Haloferacaceae archaeon PL-Br10_E2g29
GCCGACGAGAAGGAGCGCGCCGAACACGCAATGTTGGTCGATCTCGAGCGAAACGATCTCGGCAAAGTCAGCGAGTTCGGCTCCGTCTCTGTCAGCGAGTACCGCCGGGTCGACCGCTACTCCGAGGTGATGCACCTCGTCTCGCTGGTCGACGGCCGCCTCCGCGAGGAGCTGTCGCTTGCGGACGCCATCGCCGCGACGTTCCCTGGCGGCACGATCACCGGCGCGCCAAAACCCCGAACCATGGAGATCATCGACGAGCTCGAACCCACCCAGCGCGGCCCCTACACCGGCAGTATGGCCGCGTTCGGCTTCGACGGGCGGGCGACGCTCAACATCATTATCCGGACGCTCAGCCGCCACGAGGACCGGTACTTTCTGCGTGTCGGTGCCGGCATCGTCCACGACTCCGACCCCGACACGGAGTACGAGGAAACGCTGGCGAAAGGCCGCGCGCTCGTGACCGCCATCGACGAGGCGCTGTCGACCGGGCGACTCACCATCGAGGAGGCCGCCGAATGAGCGCCGACGCGCGACCGACCCGACCGGCCGGACTCGTCGACGGCCTCGTCGACGGCGGCCCCCGAATTCTCGTCGTCGACAACTACGACTCGTTCGTCTACAACCTCGTCCAGTACGTCGGCGAGTTCGCCGGTGAGGTCGCCGTCCGCCGCAACGACGCGGTCGATCTGGCGGCCATCGACCGGCTTGACCCCGACGGCGTCGTGCTCTCACCGGGCCCGGGAACGCCGCAGTCAGCGGGCGTTTCGATGGCTGTCTTCGCGCTCGACTGCCCGATTTTCGGCGTCTGTCTCGGCCACCAGGCGATGTGTGCGGCCAGCGGGTCGCCCGTTGGCCACGCCCCAACGGTCGTCCACGGGAAGCCCTCGACGATCAGCCACGACGGCGAGGGGTTGTTCGCGGGACTGCCCGCCGAACTCAGCGTCGGCCGGTACCACTCGCTGTGTGTCGAACGCGACGACCTGCCCGATTCGCTCGTCGAGACCGCCCGGACGGTCGACGAACGCGAGGTCGTCATGGGTGTTCGGCACCGCGACAGACCGCAGTTCGGCGTCCAGTTTCATCCCGAAAGCATTCTCACGAGCGACGGCAAACAGATGGTCGAAAACTTCGTCGACATCTGTGCGGGTGACCGCAAGTGACCGGCGCAGCGGATGATGGCGGCGGCGATGCCGACGCCGCCGACGAACGACAGTTCCACGTCGACGGCGAGGTGGTCGCGGCGAGCGAGGCGACAGTCAACGTACAGGATCGCGGATTTCTCTACGGCGACGCCGCCTTCGAGACGATGCGCGCGTACGGCGGCGAGATTTTCGAGTGGGAGGCCCACGCCACCCGACTGGGCGATACGTGCGAGGTGCTCGGTCTCGATCACGGACTCGCCACCGACGACCTTCGCGACCGAATCGACGAAACGCTCGCGGCCAACGGCCTTCGTGACGCCTACGTTCGGCTCTCGATCACGCGAGGAATCCAACCCGGCAAGCTGACGCCGGGCCGCGAAGTCGACCCGACGGTCGTGATTATCGTCAAATCGCTCCCGCGCGGGGGCCGCGCGGGCAGCCCGGTGTTCGACGGACCGGCGACGCTCCAGACGGTGAAAACCAAGCGCGTCCCCGACGCGGCGATTCCGGCACGCGCAAAAACGCACAACTATCTCAACGGGATTTTGGCACGCCTCGAACTCCGCGTGACCGGGGCTGACGAGGCGCTCATGGTCGATTCCGATGGCTTTGTCACCGAGGGCGCGACGAGCAACCTGTTTTTCGTCCGTGACAACGCGCTGCGCACGCCGAGTCTCGTGGGACCGATTCTGCCGGGAATCACCCGCCGCGTCGTGCTCGAACTCGCCCGCGAGGAAGGAATTCCCGTCGAGGAGGGTCGGTACCACCCCGACGAGATCCGCTCGGCCGACGAGGTGTTTCTGACGAACTCGACGTGGGAACTCCGGCCCGTCGAACGGGTCGATGGATTGGGGATGGCCGGCACCAGCGACAACACGGAAAAAGGCGATAGCGACAGTAACCGCGGTGACAACGACGGGCCCGCGGCTGGCCCGGTAACGACGTTGCTCTCACGACTGTTCGATGCGCGTGTTGAAGCCGAGTGTTACCGATAGCTGGTCAGTGAGGGACGTTTCTTGTCGACACCGATCTGCCCGTGCTAAACCGCGTCGGCTCAAAAGCCACAATTAACTCCCCGGAGTCGCTATCGCCCGCAATGAGTTCTGGCGAACGGATTGCCGCTGCCGACGACGTTCCAGCCGACACGACGCTGTTGTTTCGCGTACGAGACGTCGACAGCGAGGAGGAACGCGAGGCGATTTTGGTTCGACACAACGGCGACATCGCTGGCTGGCTCAACTACTGCCAGCATTTTACGCACATTCGGCTCGACAAGGGGTCAGGTGCGGAGATGCGCAACGGCGAGGTCATCTGCACCAACCACGGCGCGTACTTCCGCGCCGATGACGGCTTCTGTACGTTCGGGCCGTGCGAGGGCGCGTATCTGGCCGACATCGAAATCACCGTCGACGACGGCGGAGTGTATCTCACGGACGACGACTACACCTTCGTCGGACGCGGTGAAATCGAGACCGACCCGGTCGACCGAAAATCGAAATCGAACTACGAATTTTAGCTGCTCGTGGGGCCAAAACTGAAGGACTAAAGGGCCGGCCGGTAGTTGACCGCGTATGGAGCAGTCGTTTGTCGACCTACTCGATCGTAACCGCGAACACGCAGAAACCTTTCAGACCCGGTTTGATTCGCTACAGGACGGCCAACATCCCGAACTCGTCACCGTCTGCTGTTCGGACTCGCGTGTGCTGCAGGACGAAATGTGGGGCAACGACGAGCCCGGCAAAATCTTCACCTGTGGCAACATCGGCAACCGCGTGATTCAGCACAACGACGAGGGCACCGAAGTCATTTCGGGCGACGTGCTGTATCCGATCGTCCACACCGACACGAAGACCGTTGTCGTCGTCGGCCACACCGGCTGCGGCGCGGTCACCGGCACCTACGATGAGCTCACGAGCGGGCTCGACGAACCCGACGGGATCGAACACTGTCTGGGCCTGCTGAGCCCCCACCTCCGCGCGGGCGTTGAACTCCTTCCCGACGGCGTCGACCGAACCGAGGCCATCAACAAACTCGTCGAGTACAACGTCGACCGGCAACTCGACGCGCTCGCCGCGAGCGACGAGGTTCCCGACGATGTGCGACTCGTCGGCTGCGTCTACGACTTTCAGGACGTCTATTCGGGACACCGAGGCGAGGTTCATGTGATCAACGTCGACGGCGAGCGCGACGTGGAGACGCTCCGGGTCGAACACCCCGAAATCGAGACACACATCGAACGGCTCTGGGAGTACTGAGTGCGCCGGTTGCGTTGTCTCGGATCGAACCCGACCGACGGCCGACCGCGACGGACACAACACCGACCGCGAGGGGAGCGCTCGAGACGATGAGACGCTACCGAAACGCGTTCCTCTTTCTCGTGTTATCGGTTTTTTGGGGCGCGTCGTTCATGGCGATCCGTGTCGGCCTCGCGGACATTCCGCCCGTGTTGTTTGCGGCGATTCGCTACGACATTGCGGCAGTCATCATGCTCGCCTACGCGGCCGCCGTGACCGACTACTGGCGACCGCGAACCCGCACCGACTGGCTGAGTGTCGTCATTAGCGGCGTGCTCATCATCGCGCTCTACAACGCCTTTCTGTTCATCGGCCAGCAAGAGGTGACAAGCGGGATTGCGGCCATTCTGATCGCGCTCAACCCGATTCTCGCAACCGGCTTTTCGCGGGCGTTGCTGCCAGACGAACGGCTGACAGTCGTCGGCATCGCGGGACTCCTGTTAGGGTTGGTCGGCGTCGGATTCGTCGCCAACCCCACCGCGTCGGGCGTTGTCGGCGCCGAACTCGTGTATCCGGGATTCGTGTTGCTGGCGGCGGTCTGTGTCGCGCTCGGCAGCGTGCTCCTCCAGCGGGTCGACAGCGACCTCTCAAGCGAGGGGATGGTCGCGTGGTCGACCGGCCTCGGCGCGCTGTTGCTCCACGCGATGAGCGCGGGCCTGCCAACCGAGTCAGTGTCGGCGGTTTCGGTCACGGTCGAGGCGGTCGCCGCCGTCATCTATCTCGCGGTGTTCGCCAGCGCAGTCGGCTACTTCATCTACTTCGACCTGTTGAGCGAACTCGGCGCAATCGAGATCAACCTCGTCTCCTACACGGTGCCCGTGTTTGCGGCGCTTTCGGGCTGGATCGTCCTCGCCGAAACGCTCACCGTGAGCGCAGTCGTCGGCTTTCTGTTGATTTTCGCCGGCTTCGTCGTTGTCAAGCGAAAAACGATTCGCGCGGAGTTTCGCGCAATCGGGTGAGGTCACGGACTGAGAACGAGCTGGCACAGATCCGCTCTGTACTTCATCGTGACTGCCGCTGGTCGGCTTTGTGATCAGTAGTACCCACAGTAGATACGGGGGCGACAAAAACGAAAGTCGTGGGTAATAGTGGGCAATGTATATGTCCGGCGGGGCTGTATTGCGTCTCATGAAAGTCGATGCGAAAGATCTCAAAACAACGGAGACGGATGACCGGGGACGGGTTTATCTCGGAACCGAGTACGCGAATAAAAATGTTACTGTCGCTGTCGTCGAGGTAGAAGCAGACCGTCCGAACGACGACGAGCTGGCTGCAGCCTATCGGGAAGCATCGGCGAGTGCGGAAGCGCTCGCCGAAGCATGGAGCGAAACCTCCGACGAAGCGTGGGAAGCCCTCGATGAGTGACGGCACGGACGTGCGGCGCGGAGCGGTCGTGATCGTTCGATTTGATCCCGCCGAAGGCCACGAAATAACGAAAACGCGACCGGCCGTGGTCGTTCAAAACGACATCGGAAACCGAAACTCCAGTACAACCATCGTCGCGCCCGTCACGGGGACCTACCGCGAATATCCCTTCGAAGTGTTTGTCGAAGCGGATGGGTCACCGCTGCAAAAAGACGCTTCAATCCGATTAGATCAGGTTCGAACCGTTTCTATCCCCAAACGGGTGTATTCAGTCGTCGGTTCGCTTGACCGGGCCACGATGGCCGAAGTCGACGAGGCGGTAAAACTGAGCCTTGGGCTGGACTGAGTTAGCGCGACTGCCGCTGTTCGGCCTTATTCAACTCGATCAAGAGCCGGAAAATCGCTTTGACGAGGTTGGCGTCGACGCCGAACTGCTCAGCGTTCTCGCCGGCACGAGCCATCACGCGCCCCTCTTGGCTCTCGTCGGTCGTCGGCAGGTCACGCTCGGCTTTGACCTGCGCAACCGTGTCGGCAACGTAGGTTCGCCGCGCGATGAGTTCGACGATCTCATGGTCGATGTCCTCGATTTCGGTGCGCAGTTCGTCCAGACTCATCTCGTCGGGTTCGGGGTTCGTACTCATAGTAGTCGGGCTCCCGTGTGTCGGGTCGTGGTTTCGATTAGTGTGCCGTCTCGTTCGCTCCAGCGATCGCGGACTGCTGCCAACGACTCAGTGTCGCCGACGGCGACGACGCTCGGGCCGGTTCCCGAGAGCGACACGCCTGTGGCGTGATCCATTGCCTCAACGGCCGGGTCGGCCGAAAAGCCGAGCGCCGCCGCGTAGGCCAGTCCGTTGACCGTCATCGCCTCGCCAAAGCGGCCCTCGAGCGCCAACTCGCAGACGAGGTCGGCCATCGGCGCAATCTCGTGACAGCGCCCCACATCGGCGTCGGCGCTGTAGGCACGCTCGGGCGGCGTCCAGACGAGCACGTCCCACTCGCGTTCCTCGCGGGCGAGCAGCGCGTCTTCGGTGTTGTCGGTGACGACGACGCCGCCGACCATGCTCGCGCTCGCGTCGTCGAACGCGCCGGTGATCGTCACGCCGACATCGCGGGCGGCGGCGACGCCGATTCGGCAGGCGTCGAGAAAGGTGATACCGTCGGTGAGGTCGGCCGGGTCGACGTCGGTATCGACCGCATTGTTCCCGTTTTCGGACGTGTCGCTTTCGCCACCATCGGCGTCAGCGACTTCGGTCGCACCGCGCGGATCGACGACGTCGACACCGAGCGCATCTAGCGTCGCCACCACGGTCGCGTTGGCCGCGGCGCTTGAACTTTTGAGGCCGGCGGCCATCGGCACGTCACTTTCGGTGCGGACGACGCCGCCCTGGTCGTCGCCGAATCGCTCGACAACGCGTTCGACACAGCGTTCGATCAGGCGCGTGTCGCCGTCGGGTTCGCCCGCAATCTCACCGGAGACGCGCGGCTCGTCGTTGCTGAGCGAAACGGTTGCGCGGGTTTCGATGTCGATCGCAAAGGCGGCTCCACGGCCGGTTGCCAGCGCGTTGAGCACGGTGCCAGCGCCGGGGGCCGCGGCTGCTCCCTTCATATCGGTACCGCCGAGAGGACTGATAAAAGGTGTGGCGGTTTGCGTCAGCGTCGTGGTGACTGCTCGTCGCCAGACTCGTTACGTGCTGCGCTCGCGAAACGCGTCGATGCCGAGGTCGTGCAACGCTTTCGAGACGTCGCCAACGCCGCCCTGCAGCGAGTCGTGATACTCGACGAGCGCGCGCTCGATTGCGTCGTGTTCGCGGGCAAGAATCTGGCCCGCAGACAGCCCCGCGTTGAACGATTTACCGGCGTCGACCGCCGTGATCGGCGCACCCGTCGGCATCCCGATGACGCTGTCGACGGACTTCTCTTGAACCGGCACACCGATCACCGGAATCGGGTAGGCAATCGACGCGGTCATGTTCGGGAGGTCGGCGGATTTGCCGCCCGCGCCGGCGATGATCACGTCGATTGCGCGGTCGGCGGCGCTCTCGCCGTAGGCGTACATGAGTTCGGGTGTGCGATGCGCGGAGACAACGTAGCTCTCGAAGGTGAAGCGGCTGTCGGGCGGATGCTCGAAGTCGGTCTGTTCGGCAAAGCCGAGCGTTTCGAGCGCCTCATACGCGCCGGCCATCACGTCGAGATCCGAGTCCGACCCCATGATGATTCCCACATCGGGCGTCGTCTCCGGCGCTGCCTCGGCGGCGGCTTCGGCTTCGAGTCGATCAATGAGTTCCTGCACTTCGGGAGCGGTGGTCATTGGCTACTTACTGTGTCGTCGGCACCCTTACTGTTGCGATGCCGACCGCGATTGGTCGGCTGTCACGTCGACAAACGTCAGCTCGTCGCGGAGCGATTCGGCGCGTTCGACGAGTGCGTCGTCGACAGCGTCGCCCTCGCCGGCGGCCGGATCGGTGACGGTCACGTGGCCCATTTTGCGGAGCGGCCGAACCTGTGTTTTGCCGTACCAGTGCAGATGCGCGTTCGACGCGTCGAGCACGCGGTCGACGTTGTACAGCGTCGCCTCGGCGGGCTCGTCGACATCGCCGAGAATATTGGCTGACACGGTCGGCTCGCGGAGTTCGGTCGGGCCGAGCGGCCAGCCAAGCACGGCGCGAACGTGGTTTTCGAACTGCGAGGTTCGGGAACCCTCGATCGTCCAGTGACCCGAGTTGTGCGGGCGCGGCGCGATCTCGTTGACGAGGATTTCGCCTTTTTTGGTCTCGAACAGTTCGATGCCGTAGGCGCCCCAGCCGTCGAGAAAGTCGAGCACCTCGGTGGCAACATCGCGGGCGCGGTCGAGAACCGCGTCGTCGCTGCGGGCCGGCGAGACGCTCGCTCGCAGAATTTCGTCCGCGTGAATCGTCTCGGTGACGGGATACGTCGCAACGCCGTCAGCTCCTTTTACACCGATTACCGACACCTCGCGTTCGAACGGCACGAACGATTCGGCCATCGTGTCGACACCGAGTTCGTCGAGTGCGGCCGCCGCCTCGCTCGGCTCGTGAACGGGCGTGTTTCCGCGGCCGTCGTAGCCGCCCTCGCGGGCTTTGAGCATCACGCCATCGAGTTCCTCGACGACGAGTTTGAGATCTTTTTCGCCGCCGATGCCGATGAACTCGGGAACCGGAATGCCGGCGTCCGCCAGCGCCTCCTTCTGGACGAGTTTGTCCTGAATCGTTCGGAGCGTTTTCGGATCGGGATTGACCGGGATGTCGTGCTTCGCGGCAACCGATTCGAGCACGTCCGGGTCGGCGAGTTCGATTTCGTAGGTCAACACGTCGCTCACGGTGGCGAGCTCGTCGATTGCGTCGCGGTCGTCGAACTCGCCGACGATCTGGTCGCGGGCGACGACCGAGGCGGGACACCGCGGCGTTGGGTCGAGAACGATCACTTCGACGCCGAGCGGCGCGGCGGCCTCGGCGAGCATCCGACCGAGTTGGCCGCCGCCGACGACGCCCAGCGTCGGGCCGGGCAGCGTGACTGTCATACGCGACCGATTTTGTCGCCGGACAATAAGGGTTCCCAAGCGCGAAGCCGCGACGGCGCGTCGCTCGTCAGCCCGCAGCCGTCA
>LKMS01000004.1 GCA_001563965.1 Haloferacaceae archaeon PL-Br10_E2g29
ACAATGTCGACCGGCCACTGCCGCCGTCGACGACGATGGCCTGCCCCGTGATGTAGCTGCTCGCGGGCGAAGAAAGGAACGCGACCGTGTTGCCGAGTTCCATCGGGTCGCCAATGCGATCCAGTGGGATGTCGCCGGCAAAGGTGGCCCGCCCATCGGCGTAGCTGTCGTACTCGCCGCGTTCAACCCCCTGCTCGATGAGCTCGCGAATTCGACTCGTTTCGTGTGCGCCCGGAAGAACGGCATTCACGCGAACCTCCGGCGCGAACTCCCGCGAGAGCGTTTTTTCGAGGCCGATAACGCCCATCCGAACCGCGTTCGACAGCACCAGTCCGTCGAGCGCCTCCTTCACGCTGCGCGAGGTGATCATGACGACGGTCCCGCCGTCGCCCGCCCGAAGGTGTGGGGCGCTTTCGCGAACGAGTCGGACAACACTCATCACCAAGAGGTCGAAAGCGTCGTACCACTCCTCGTCGGTCGTCTCGAGAAACGGCCCACTGGGCGGGCCGCCAGCCGAGGTCACCAGATGATCGAGTTGCCCGAACGCGCCGACCGTTTCTTCAACGAGTCGTTCGATATCATCCGGATCGGTGAGATCACCAACGAGTGGAACCACGCGGGCACCCTCGGTTGCGTGCGCGCGGATTTCGGTCGCGGTTTGTTCGAGCGTTGTTTCGGCTCGCCCGTTGATGGCGACGTTGACGCCAGCCTGCAGTAGTGCCCGCGCGGCCGCCCGACCGAGGCCACGGCTTGAACCAGTCACCAACGCGGCGTTTCCCGCACATGAATCTCCCATGGCGGCTGTTTGTGTGGTGACTCAATAAATCACGCACCGTCGGTTCCGCTCGCGGGCGTCACCCGATTCAACTCAGCCCTGCACCTGAATCGGAACCAACATGAAACACAGCAGGCCGACTGCGAACGTCAGGATGCCGACCAGCAGCCGACGACGACCGATTGCGGTCTCATCGAGCGGCTCTGCGGGGCCGTTGTACGCGATCAGGAGCATGAACAGCCCCCAAATCGCCCACAGCATGACCGAATCATTGAGCGACAGCCCGCGAAGAAAGTAGAGATAGCCCGCAATCGCAAACAACACGCCCGGCACCATCGCCGCAATCGTCTCCTGTCGTCGCCCGATCATCGCACGAACCATGTGGCCGCCGTCGAGTTGGCCGACCGGCAGCAGATTGAGAAACGTGAAAAACATCCCGACCCAGCCGCCGATCACGACCGGATGCGGATTGAGCGCCGGGTCGCTGTAGGTCGCCTGCGCGCCGATGAGCCACGCGATGAGATCGAGCAGCGGCGGGTTGTTGAAGACGAGTTGTTGATTTGAGTCGGCCTGTTCGACGACCTCCGGCGGAATCTCGATCGGGCCGAGCGAGAGTCCGATTGCGGTGACGACGACGGTCGCGACGAGGCCCGCAATCGGCCCCGCAACGCCGATGTCGAACAGCACTTTTCGGTTGGGGATGCGCCCGCGCATCCGAATGACCGCACCCATCGTCCCGAAGATAATGGGAACCGGAAGCAGATACGGCAGCGAGACGTTGACGCCGTAGTATCGACCCGCGGCGTAGTGACCCAACTCGTGGACCAGCAACACTCCGAGCACGGCGGCGCTAAACGGCCACGCGCGGAAAATGACAAACGGATTTGACAGGACTTCGCGCAGCGGAATGAAGTACCAGACGGTTGCGCCGACCAGCAGCGTCGAAAAGACGGTGGCGATAAAGAGGATGAGGTTGGTCCACGGGATGCCGTCGTGGCCGCTGGCTTCCGACAGCGGGATAGCGACGAGTGCGGTGCCTTCGGAGGCCTCACGGTCGGTGAGTTTGAGTTCGTATCCCAGCTCTTGAAACGCCGGCTGAAGCTCCCGGTAGAGCCGTTTTTCCGGAATAAGCGGGTCACCGTAGTAGATGATTCGGCCGTCCTCAACGGCGACGTCGGTGAGATAGTACCACGTGTCGAGGGCTGCGGGCCGGGGAATCTCGGTTGACGGCTCAGCCATCGTCACCCATTGGCCCATCTAGTGCGGCAGCGCGCATAAACGTGTGTCGGCAACGCGATGTACCCGTCCTCACGCTTTCTCGTGGAGCCAGAACTCGTCGGCCTCGGTCGTCTCCTTTTTGAAAATCGGCACCTCGTCTTTGAGCCGGTTGATGCCGTCTTCGACCGTCCGAAACGCCTCCTCACGATGGCCCGCCAGCACGACGACGAAGACGATGTCCTCGCCCGATCGCATGGTGCCGACGCGGTGGTGCATGTGGACGTCGAAGACGCCGTCACGCTCGGCGAGTTCCGCGCTGATCGCGTCCATCCGCTCGGCGGCGACGCCGGCGTACTTTTCGAAGGTGAGCTGTTCGGTTCGCGCGTCGTCAGCGCTGTCTTTGGTGCGAACGCGGCCCGTGAACGTCGCGATGGCCCCCGAGCGTTCGGCGAGCGGTGACCCTTTCGCTCGTTCGACGAGCGTGTCGAGCGTGATGTGCGGTTCGGATTCGTCAAGGCGCTCGCGGAGTGCGTCGAGGTCGACCTCGTCGGCCGATTCGGCGGTGGCAACGACGTTGGCAGCGGTGGCGGCATCAGCGGTGTCGCCGGCGGCCGCGACGGTGTCGCTCCCGGTGGCCGTTTTCGTGTCGCCGCCGCTCTCGCCAGCCGCGTTGCCGATGAGAACCACCGGCAGTCGGTGGTGTCTAAAGCCGGCGATGAGCGCGTAGTCGTAATCAGTCGCAAGCGAATCAAGCAGGTTCATCGGCGACTGATCCGTACCGTGACCGACCCACGTCCCATCGGCAGCGACGCGGATGGCTGTCGTGGCGGCGGGCGTCGGTTTGTCGGGCGCGGCAACGGGTTCGTCGATGGTGGAATCAGGGGTGTAGTCGACGATGGCGACCCGGCCCGCGTCCGACAGTCGATCCGCAAGCTCGCGTACCACGTCCGGCGCGCCCACGCCGGAGACACAGAGCGTTTGCATACCCGAATGGCCGGCGGCAACGACCTTGAGTGTTTAGCCCACAGCGGGGCGTGTGATAACCCTTAAGGCCGACTCGGCGGAAGCCGAGTACAATGAGAGTCGTTATTTCGCTCGGCGGCAGCGTTCTCGCGCCGGATCTCGATTCGAGCCGTGTCGCGGGCTACGCGGCCGTTCTCGAATCGCTTGCCGACGCGGGCTGTGAGATTGGCGTCGTCGTCGGCGGCGGCGGGGTCGCCCGCGACTACATCACCGCGGCCCGCGCGCTCGACGCCAACGAGGTCGAACTCGACCAGCTCGGCATCGATGTCACCCGACTCAACGCCCGGCTGTTGGGCACGGCACTCGGCGAGGACGCAAACGCCGTTCGAACCGACGAGTACGACGCGGCCGGTGCGGCGCTCCGCCGCGGCGACATCGCCCTCATGGGCGGCATGACGCCCGGCCAGACGACCGACGCGGTCGCCGCTATTCTCGCCGAATCCGTCGACGCCGACCTGCTCGTCTATGCGACCAGCGCCGACGGCGTGTACGACGCCGACCCCGCGACCGACCCCGACGCGACGAAGTTCGCGTCGCTCTCGCCGGCCGAACTCGTCGACATCGTCGTCCCGATGAGCCGCGATGCGGGCGCCTCCGCGCCGGTCGACATTCTGGCAGCCAAACTCATCGACCGTTCGGCCATGCGGTCGGTCGTCCTCGACGGCACCGATCCAAAAACGGTCGAGGCCGCCGTTCGCCGCGGCGAGCACAGCGGTACCGATATCGTGCCCGAAACAAGTGACGACCCCGTCGAGTGGATCCACGCAGAATGAGCGACGAATCAGTCGATTCCGACTCCTACCGTGCCTTCTGGGCCGACGAGTTTGCCGACCAGATCGAAGCGCGACTCGCCGAGCACGGTGGATCCGACGATCCAATCGTGATCAAAGGCGGCGTCTCGCCGTCTGGCGTCGCCCATCTCGGCAACATCAACGAGATCATGCGCGGCTTCTTCGTCGCCGAAGTCCTTCGCGCGCGTGGCCACGAGGTTCGCCAGGTGTTCACGAGCGACGACAAGGATCCACTCCGCAAGCTGCCACGTAAACTCGCCGACAGCAGCGGCGAGATTGTCGGGCTCGGCGAGGTCGACGCCGGCGCGCTCGGGCGCAACCTCGGCAAACCCTACACCGCCATTCCCGACCCGTTCGGCGAGCGCGAGTCGTACGCGGCACACTTCGCGGCGCTGCTCGAAGCCGATGCCGAGCGCCTCGGCGTGCCGCTTGATCTGTACTCGAACACCGCGCTGTACGCCGACGGCACGTTCGATCCGGTTGTTCGCCACGTGCTGAAAAACGCCGACCGCGCCCGCGAGGTGCTCTCGCAGTATCAGGCCAAAGTCGACGCCGACTACGTCCCGTTCAACCCGGTCTGCAGCGAGTGCGGCAAACTGACCGAGACGGTCACGAACATCGATCTCGCAGCCGAAACCGTCGACTACATCTGTACGGATATGAACGTCGGCGACACCACAATTGAGGGCTGTGGCCACGAGGGAACCGCGTCGTTCCGCGCGGGGAAACTGCCGTGGCGCTTCGAGTGGCCCGGCCAGTGGCAGGTGCTCGGCGTCGATTTCGAGCCGTTCGGCAAGGATCACGCCGAGGGCTCGTGGCCCTCCGGCGTCGACATCGCCGAAAACGTGCTCGACATTGAGCCACCCGTCCCGATGGTGTACGAGTGGTTCACGCTCAACGGCGAGGCGCTCTCGTCATCGGCGGGCAACATCGTCACCGTCACCGAACTGCTGGAGCTGCTCGAACCCGAGATCATTCGGTACTTTTTCGCGATCAACCCGAAGAAGGCCCGCGACCTCGACCTCTCGCGACTCGACCAGCTGGTCGACGACTTCGACCGGTTCGAACGGGCATACTACGCCGCGCTCGACGACGAGCGACTGACCGCCTTCGCCGAGGCCGCCTACCCCCACGTCGTGCGCGAAGTTGCGGACGAGCGGCCGATTCGGCTGCCCTACACCTTTGCGGCCGTTCTCGGCATGGTCGACGATCCCGCGTTCCGCGAGAAACTCGCCCGCGACGAGGGCCATATCCCGGCCGACGCCGACGAGCGAGACATCGAGCGCGCGTTGGCCCGCATCCAAAAGGCTCGCGAGTGGGCCGAGCGCAACGACAACCAGTACAACTACCGACTCCAGACCGAGCTGCCCGCAACCGAGTTCGACACGAACGTTGCCGACGCGCTCGATTCGCTCGCCGGAGTCGTCGCCGATGGCGCAACCGGCGAGGAGATTCAGGCGGCGATCTACGACACGGCCCGCGAGCACGACCTCGCGGTCGGCGACCTGTTCGAGGCGGGCTACCGGCTGTTTTTCGACGAAACACAAGGACCACGACTGGGCGAGTTCCTCGGCGACCTCGAAGCCGACTTCGTGGTTGGCCGACTCCGCCGCGAGCGCTGAGTTGCGCGCAGGCGTGCGGTTTTAGGTCGTTGCCAACCAGTGGAGATTCAATGAGCGAGAAGCGACCATCGACCGCGTTCGTGTCGGCAAACTCGACCGTGACCGACAACGCAACAGCGAAAAGCGGTAGTGCCGCGTCGACAGCAACGCTCACCTACCGATTTCTGCCGGGTGGAGCCGACTGTGAGCGGTGCGGTGTACGAACAAAGAAACAGTGGGTCGACGACGGCGAATTCGTTTGTGCTGACTGTAAACCGTGGACCGTCCAAACCGGTTAATCAAACCGCGTTGCCGTGCGGTCGAAGCCGGCCGCCAGCGTCACCTCGTCGATCGAACAGACGGTCGGCCGGCCGTGCGGACAGGCAAACGGCTGTTCGCACTCACCGAGTCGTTCGAGCAGCGTTTCGGCCTCGTCGATCGACAGCCGATCGCCGGCTTTCAGCGAGGGGCGACAGGCGAGGTCTTTGAGCACCGATTCACGCGGATCGGCCGGCGAGTCGCCGGCAACGAGTTGGTCGAGAATGTCGCCCAAGGCGCTGGGGTCGACAACGCGGCCACAGGGGGCGGGAACCGCCGAAACTCGAAGTGTGTCGCCGCCGAACGACTCGAAGGCGAAGCCGAGTTCGGTAAGCAGGTCGCGGTGGGTGTCAGCAGCAGCCGACCCAACAGGCGACACCGAAACCGACTGTGGCGGATCGAGTGACACCGTCGAGGTGGGTGCGTCGTCGACGGCGGCGCGAAGTCGCTCATAGTTGACCCGCTCGTGCGCCGCGTGCTGGTCGATCACGAGCAGGTCGTCGCCGCCCTCACAGAGGAGGTAGAGGTCGCGAAAGCTGCCGATCACCCGGAGGTCGGCGAACGGATCGCGCCGGTCGACCGCCGAGAGCGGCGAGTCGAGATCGGTCGCCGCCGTCTCAGCGCGACGGGCGTCGGCCGTCGAGAGCACCTCGCACACGGTGGCTTCGACACGTTTCTCGATGGGCTGTCGCCCGCGGAGTTCGACCCGCTTTTTTTCCGGGTGGACGTTCGGGTCGACCCAGCCCGCGGGCGGCGAAATATCGAGTGCAGCGACCGGGTAGCGATCGCCAGCCAGGAGCGAGCCGTAGCCCGCAGCGATCGCCGCCCGAAGGCCGCGATCCTCGACCGGCCGGCCGTCGATGGCGATGCGGACGTGATCGCGAGTCGCCCGCGTGACAGACGGGTATGCGAGAATGCCGCGAATCTGGAGATCACCGGCGTGGGTGTCGAGTGCGATGCGTTCGGCGTGATCAACTGTCGTCGACTGGCTTGCCGTCTCGCCGTCGTACACCGCGAGCAGCGCCTCGCGAAATCCCGTTCCGGGCGCACGGAAGGTGGTGCGTCCATCATGGGCGAGTGAGAACCTGACGTCCGGCCGAGCGAGCACGTACCGCGAGACGCACTCGCTAATCCGGCGAAACTCCGTGACTGATCCCGAAAGCGATTCGCGTCGAACCGGCCGATCGCCGAAGAGGTCGGTAACGGTGACGGTGGTTCCCTGCGCGCGGCCGGCATCCGAGACGGTCACCTCGTCGTCGACGCGGAGTCGACAGCCCACCGGATCGCCCGTGTTGGTGACGAGTTCGAGCGCCGCGCAGTCGGCGATAGCTGCGAGCGCCTCGCCGCGAAAGCCGAGCGTCGACACCGCAGCCAGCCCGTCGCGCGCGTCGTCGACATCGGTGAGTTTGCTCGTTGTGTGGCGCTCGACCGCGAGTTGGGCCGCTTCGCGACTGAGTCCATGCCCGTCGTCGGCGACCCGGATTCGCTCGGTTCCGTCGCCGTCGACTGCGATGTCGATTCGGTCGGCTCCGGCGTCAAGCGCGTTCTCGACGAGTTCGCTCACGACGCGGGCAGGACGGCTGATGACCTCGCCGGCGGCGATCTGTGCGACGGTTTGCTCATCGAGCCGTGTGAGTCGCTGTCCGGACATCTGGCTCATACCACATCGCCGGAGCGATTTAGCGGCTTCGCCAGCGCGTTGGTGACACAGTCACGCCAGATTACCGCTCGCGAATGGCCGACTGCAACTCGTCGAGCGTGGTGAGCGCCTCAATGGGCGTCATTCGGGCGATGTCGAGGGCTTCGAGCGTCTCAACGACGTCGGCCGTGTCGGCGGGCGTGGCTGGCGCTTTAGTCGCCGCGGTGTCGTCGCCGGGCGTCGCTGATTCGTCGGTTGTCGGTGACTCGTCGGTAGTTGCCGATTCGTCGGTTGCCGTTGACCCGTCAGCAGTCGCTGGCTCGTCAGCAGTCGGTTCGGTGCCGTCGCGGCTGCCGGATGACACCGATTGCGGCCCATCACCGGCCGAGTCGGCGTCGACGACCTCGCGGGCGCGGGCGACGACCACGGGCGGCACGCCGGCCATATCGGCGACCTCGATACCGTATGACGCACCCGATGGGCCGCGGACGACCCGGTGGAGAAACGTCACGTCGTCGCCGTCGCGGGTTGCCGCAAAGTGGAGATTGAACACGTGTTCGCGCTCGGTGGCGAGCGTCGTCAGCTCGTGATAGTGGGTCGCAAACAGCGTCATCGCGCCGAGTTCGTCGTGAATGAACTCGGTTGTCGCCCGTGCGATGGCCGCGCCGTCGGCGGTGCTGGTGCCGCGGCCGACCTCGTCGAGCAACACGAGCGAGCGGTCGGTCGCGTCGTGCAGAATCTCGGTGAGTTCGCTCATCTCGCGCATGAACGTCGACTGGCCGCCGGCGATGTCGTCGCTCGCGCCGACACGGGTGAAAATGCGATCGAAAATCGGAATCCGTGCGGCCTCGCTCGGGACGAAACTCCCGATTTGGGCGAGTATCGAAATCAACGCGACCTGCCGCATGTAGGTCGATTTGCCGCTCATGTTCGGGCCGGTGATGATCGCCACCTCGCCCGCAGCGAGATCGGTGTCGTTCGGCACGAACGAGGGTTGGGTGGTTTCGACCACCGGATGCCGGCCGCCCTCGATTTCCAGGTCGCGCGTTTCGGGGGGCTGCAACGAGGGGCGAACGTAGTCACCAACGGCCGCGGCCGTCGCGAGCGAACACAGCGCGTCGAGGTCGCCGATCGCGCGAGCGAGCGCCTGAATCCGGTCTGTTTCGGCGGCAACCTGGTCGCGAACACCGCAAAAGAGCTCGTATTCGAGGCTGTCGGCGCGCTCGCGTGCCCCGAAAATCTCGTCCTCGCGGGTTTTCAGTTCGGGCGTGTAGAACCGCTCGCTGTTTTTGAGCGTTTGCCGGCGAGTGTAGTCGTCGGGCACACGGTCGAGATTCGGGTTCGTCACCTCGATGTAGTAGCCATGAACCTGCGTGTGACCGACCGACAGCGAATCGATTCCGGTCCGCTCGCGCTCGCGGGCTTCGAGTTCCGAAACCCACTGTCGACCCGCCTGCTCGGTCGACCGAAGCGCGTCGAGGTCGCTGTCGAACGATGGCCGAACCACGCCGCCCTCGGTGAGTTCCGCCGGTGGGTCGGCGACGATTGCCTCGTCGATCAGCGTCGCCGTCTCCGCCAGCGGATCGAGTCGCTCGCGATACGACTCGAACGCCGGGAGCGCAGACAGCGTTTCGGTTACCTCGGGGACAACATCGAGCGTTGTTTTGAGCGCCCGCAGGTCGCGTCCGTTGGCCCGCCCACGTGAGATGCGCCCGGCCAGCCGTTCGAGGTCGTAGGCCGCACCGAGATGGTCGTGGAGTCGTTCGCGGAGGACGCCGTCATCGACGAGCGCACCCACCGCGTCGAGGCGGGTTTCGATCCGCTCGCGGTCGACCAGCGGCTGACGGAGCCACCGGATGAGACAGCGTCGTCCAAGTGCCGAGGCGGTGTGATCGAGCGTGTCGAACAGCGTTGCACTCGATTCGGGCGAACGGTTCTCGACGAGTTCGAGACTTCGACGGGCGGCCGCGTCGAGCGCAAGCGAGTCGTGACGGTCGTAGCGCTGGATTCGTGAGATGTACGCAAGTGTGCCGTCGTCGCCCTGGGTGTACTCCGCGTAGGCGAGCACCGCGCCGCAGGCCCGCCGTTCGGCGTCGCTGGCGAGCCGCTTGGGGGCGGTGTAGGCGCTGAGTCGGTCGGTGGCGGCCGCGAGATCGAACCGGGCGGCGTCGACAACGCTTTCGGCCCACATGCCGCCCGACTCGGGCGTGACTGTCGGGCCGTCGTCGGCGACCAGCAGTTCGCTCGGCAACAGGCGATCGAGTTCGCCGGCGACGGCTGTCCGGGAGTCGACGCTGGTGACGAGGCATTCGCCGGTCGAGACGTCGAGCGCGGCGATGGCGAACTCGTCGGTGGGTGGTTCGTCGCTCTCCCCGCCTCCGCCGGCAGCGACAACCGTGGCGACGTAGTTGGTCGTGCCCGCCGCGAGCAACGCTTCATCGACGACCGTTCCCGGCGTAATCACGCGGGTCACCGCTCGGTCGACCAGCCCGCTCGCCTCGGCCGCGTCTTCGACCTGATCGGCGATCGCAACGCGGTAGCCGGCATCGACGAGGCGGTCGAGATACGAGGCTGCGTTGTCGATGGGGATGCCCGCCATCGGGTAGCTACCGGTCGAATCCTCGCGTTTGGTCAGCGTGACCTCACAGATGCGAGCGACCGCGTCTGCGGCCTCACAGAACGCCTCGTAAAAGTCACCGACCTGAAACAACACGAGCGCGTCGGGGTGGTCGACACACAGCTCGTAATACTGGCACAACATCGGCGTCAGCTCGGTGCGTTTGTCCGCCATCGTTTCGGGCGGCCCGGTCGCAGCAGTCATTGGCGAACACCCGTTGCGAACCACCCTAATCGTTGCGGCAGGCCGTGTTGACACCGAAACCAGAAACACCAGCCCCTGAGTCCCGATACTGTTTAATATGGCCGACCTGTACGTTCGCTCGTAATGTCGGAAGTCTGCTCGACGTGTGGATTGCCTGATGAACTCTGCGTCTGCGAAGACGTCGCCAAAGAGTCTCAACAGATCAATATCCGCATCGACGAGCGCCGCTATGGAAAGGAGGTAACGGTCATTGAAGGGTTCGACCCACGAGATGTCGACATGAGCAGTCTCTCGTCGGACCTCAAATCGAAGTTCGCCTGCGGTGGCACGATCGAGGACGACTCGATCGAACTCCAAGGGAATCACCGCGGCCGCGTGGAGGACTTCCTCCGCGAAAAAGGCTTTAGCGTCGCCTAATTTCGGCTCGGCTGTTGGTTCGTGTTGTCGTCGCCTGAGTGCCAACGGTAGGCCGCGTGAGGCGTCACAACTCGTCGAGACGGTGTTGGAAGCGTGATTTTCCGTGCCGACTGAAGGGTTATGTACCCCCACCCCCAGAATTGAGCCATGAGTCGCCAGCGCGTTGCCCTGTTTTTTGTGTTCCTCATGGTGGGGTGGCTGTGTGCGGCCCCCGTCGTCGCCGCGGCACCAGCGAGCAGCGTTGGCGACACGGCCGGCGTCGACGACGATGTCGGCAGCGAGGCCGACAGCACCGCTATCGATGACAACGCGCCAACGAGCCCCGCGTTCGACAGTCTCGCCAGCGGCGACACGGCCGACACAGGTGACGCTACGAGCCACGGTCACGTGACACAGGACCATGACGATGAGAACGAACCAGTCGACCATCTCGTCCGTGAGCCAGCCGGCTCGGTCGGGTTCGACACACCACTCGGTGTTGACTCGGTCGGCACCGACACAGCCGCGTCGCTGTCGACTGGCGACTCCCCGCTGCAGGCGTCGTCACAGGACGAAATCCGGCTGACAACGACGCTCGATCGAACGCCGAGCCGGGTCGGCACGTTCACCGCGACACTTGAGGTTCGCATTCCCGACCGCGTAACCGAACTCACCGCGCGGCTCCCCGAAGACGCCGATGTGCAACGAACACGGGGGTTCAGTCGCGACAGCGGCACCTCGTACACGTGGGACGGCAACACGTCGCGGCCAACGATCACCTACGAGATGCCCGCCGACCAGCGGGCAAACCGCGAGGGGCCGCTTGCCGACGACGGCCGTCTCCTGTTTACTGAGACGAGCGACTGGGCGCTGGTTCGCATTCCGCAGGCCTCGATTAGTGGGCGCTACACCGGCACGCCCGAGCCCGCACTCAATCGACGGACCCAGATCGACGGCTCCGGCGCGGCGGGCGAACGCATCGCATTCCTCGGCGAGCACACCGTTCGCACCCACCGCGCACACGGCCAGACGTTCCGGCTCGTCGTTCCCGAAGACGCCAGACTCCGCGAGTCACCGAGCGAGATTTTCAGCTCGCTCGCCTCCGCCAGCGACCGACTCCGCGTTGGCGACCGCGACAGCGAGGTGTTCGCCGTTGCCGCACCAAGCCGGAACGTCAACTGGGCGGTTCGCGGGCTCCAGACCGGCAGCGCCGACATGTGGGTCCAAGATTCCGAACGGCTCGCTGATCCGGCAAACGTCTGGATCCACGAGTACGTCCACACCCGTCAGGACTACCGCGCGGCCGAGGACTTCCAGTGGTTTACCGAGGCCACCGCGACCTACTACGCCGCACTGCTGACGCTCGAAGAGGGTCGCATCGACTTCGAGCAGTTTGCGGAGTTCATGCGGCGCGGTGAGGGCTCACCGCAGGCCTCCGCACGGCTCACACGGCCGAGCACGTGGGAGAACTTCGCCGAGTACCGCAAAGGCGCGCTTGTTTCCGGTGAAATCGATCGCCAGATCCGCGTTGCGAGCAACGGCGAGGCGAGTTTCGATGACGTCTTCGCCGACGCCAACAGCCACTCGGGCGAGATGCGCGCGCGCGACTTCGAGCGCTCGGTCGGCAACGCCGGCGACAGCGCCGTCCGCGACGAGGCCACCCGCTACACCACGACGAGCGACGTGCCACGGATGTGGAACAGCGAGGCTCACGCCGAGGCCTTCGGCGGGCTCGACCCCGCACGGTTTAGTTTCACCCTTGCCGACAGCGGTGTCTCGGTGAGCGGCCCCGACCGCGAGGAAACGCTGGGCGACGATCCGTTCGAACTCGCGGTGAACGAAACGCTGCGCGTCACCATGGAAATCCAAAACGTCGGTGAGACCGCCGGTGACTACACGCTCACGTTCCGCGTCAACGACAGCGAAACGCCACACACCGGCCGGCTTGAGCCGGGGGCGAGCGAAACCCACCAGTTCAGCCATACGTTCACCGAGCCCGGCGAGTACGTCGTCAGCGTCGGCGACGAGACGTTCACCGTCGTTGTCGGCGAGGACGAGAGCGACTCGGACGCCGGCCTGATCGGCGATGCCCCCGAACCACCGGATATCGATGTCGACGCGCCCGGCTTTGGCGTCGTCACCGCGGCTACGGGAATCGCGGCGCTGCTCGCGTTGCTGGTGGCGGGTCGGTTCCGACGGCACTAATCGGCTAAAACGGCGACTCAGGCCCCTCGTCGGGTTCCGTGTCGACAACGAGGTCGCCCTCCCACGCGACGAGACCGCCTTCCATGCTCTCGACGCGGGCGTCGGCGGTTCCCGCGTAGGATTTCAGGAGACGAGCGGCCTGCACGCTCGCCTGTCCGTGGGGGCAGACGGTGACGATTCGGTCGGCGTTGTCGAGTGTCGCAATGCGCTGGGGAAGTTCGGGAAACGGAATGTTCTCGCTGTTGGGAATGTGTCCGCGGCGAAACGCGGCCGGCGAGCGAATGTCAACGATCCGCGGTGCGTCGGGCGTGCCGAGGAGTGTTTTGACCGCGTCGGGACTGATTTCGCCGTCCATGTCGAGAGAAAACAGGGCCGGTTTGATAACAGTCGCGGTGGTATCTGGCAGGACGAAAGCGTATTTATGTCAAAAACATGTACCTGTGTGTCGTAGTAGTCATGTACGACCGTATTCTGTATCCAACCGACGGAAGCCAAGGTGCCGACGCTGTCAAAGACCACGTCGCCGACCTCGCCGACAAGTACGATGCCCGAATTCACCTGTTGTACGTTGTCGACTCCGACCACAGCAAATCGTCGATGACGCTGCAACGCGGCGATGACGGCGTCTGGAAGACCGGGATGGTCAGTCGCGGCAAGGGTGAAGACAAGGGTGGAATGTCGAAAAACAAAGTCGATGTGCTCGACGTGCTGCAGCGCGAAGGCGAAGAACTCGTCCAAGAGGTCGCCGGCGAACTAAGCAACAGCGGCCGCAAAACGAAGACCGCCTGCAAGCGCGGCAAGCCCCACCGCGTGATCAACAAGTACGCCGAGGACAACGACATCGACCTCATCGCGATGGGAACCCACGGCCGCAGCGGCGTCCAGCGACAGATCATCGGCAGCGTCACCGAAAAGGTAGTCCGAACCTCGAACACGCCGGTGCTGACCGTTCGCGTCAACAAGTAACAACGGCGCGCTCGCTAGTCACGCAATCAGCTCCGCATTTTTTGCCAACAACAGTCCCTCAAGCGTGGCGTCGTTCGTCGGCGGTTCGCGTGCAATGTCGAGTGCATCTTCGACGGGGACGGCATGAATCTCGAGAAACTCATTGCTGTCGAGCGTTCGTTCGGCGGGCGTGAGCTCTTCGGCGAAGACGATTCCGCGGCGGTGTCTGAGCACGCCCGTCGAACACCAAAAGTCGGCGAGCAGTTCGGTCGATCCGGGCGCAAACCCGGTTTCTTCCTGTAGTTCGCGTGCGGCGGCCGCGGTAAAGGACTCGCCGGGTTCGACGATTCCTGCGGGCAGTTCGTACTGGGTTTCGCGAATCGCCGGGCGGTACTGTTCGACGAACAACAGCTGGCCGTCGGTGACCGCGACGACGACGGCCGCCGGCGGCAACTCCGCCCAGTAGTAGCGTTTTGTCGATCCATCTGGCTGTTCGACCAGGTCGTAGCCGCCGGTGTACCAGCCGGTTTCGTACTCGACGACCGACTCGATGACGGGCCACTCGGCCGGGGCCAACGCGGCCAGCGCGTGTCGGTCGGTCGCCAGCGTGTCGTCAGCGGGTTGTCGGTCAGTCATCGACTTCACCCTCGGAGACGCGAACGATCTCGACGCTGTAACGCTCGCCCTGGAAGTCGACGATTGCGCGGTCGCCGTCATCGCGAGTCGCGTTCTCGTTGAGTTGGCTAAAGGAGTCGAGTTCGTCAAACGGCGAGTGGGTGAACCACTCTTTGAACTCGCCGGGGCCGCGCTGGTAGCCCGCCGAGCGGCCGTCATCGGCGGCGAGCGCGCTCATCAGAAACGGATAGCGGTTCTCGCTGAGTTCCGCGGCGTCGATCGCGGAACCGTCGTCGTCAGTGGCCGTTACCTCGAGATAGTAGTAGTCGCCAGAGCCGAGCAGGCTGGGAACCGCCCCGAGCGCCAGCAGGACGACCATCACCAGCGCAACCACCACCAGCGCGTTCCGCATGATTCGGCGCATGGTCGTCGTAGGTCGGCGGCGGGCATACGGATTTCGGGATGTGAGCGACCGGTTTATTTTTCCGGCCGTCTCAACCACGCTATGGAGTTCCGCTTCGAGTTGGCGCTGTGTGGATTTCTCGAAGCGACGACCGACTGGCTCGTCGCGCGCCAACTCGGCGGCGCGGTCGCCGTTCCCGGCAGCCGAATCATCGACATCTGTGCGATCCAACCGGGCCCCGCGTTCGACGCGCGAACCCGAATCACCGACCGGACGATTCCGTCGCTCGCCATCGAAAGCCGAGTCGGCGTCGGTGAGGCCGTCTACTGGCGCGACGCGTTCGACTGTCGCGCCGACCACGCTCGCAGCGTCGTCGACCGCGCGGTCGACTGCGGCTTTTTTGTCGCCAACCGCCGCAACGGTCGCCAGTACGTGCGCCAAGCAACGCGGTATCCCGACTGGATCGACTCGCTGGTTGCCATCGAGAACAAACCCGACCTCGGTCGGCCCGGCAACCTCGAAGCACAGCTCCGACACGACGTGTCGCTCGGGGTGTTCGACGAGGTAATTCTCGCCACCGAAACGTACGTCACGCGCGCACATCTGAACCGGCTTCCCGACGCAGTCGGCGTCTGGCGGTTCGATCCACAGACCGGCGAACGGACGGTCGTTCGCGAGCCGACCACACTCGCGGTCGACGAGCCGGGAATCGAACCCGGCGAGTCGAGGCCGCTGTCGACCGAGATTCATGTTGTCTCCGCAGAAAAGAAGGCGGAAAAACGCCGACGGATCGCCGAGCGCGCCTACGGCAAGGGCTGGCGACCCGACACGTTGCCGGGGTGTGCAAACTGCCACGTGACCGACGACGGCCGGCCGGCGTGTGTGTACTACGACCGCGTCGTCAACCCGGCGACCGACTGCGGTGCGGAGTGTCCGGGCTTCGAGGCGAGCGACCCGCCGGCGGTCGACCTGCGAGCGATTCGCGACGACCGAAGTCCCTGGGTTGCCGACCCGTCGGGCGTTGCCCGGAGTCAGAGCGGCCTCAGCCGGTTTTTGTAGGCGTGTCGGGTGGGTCTGCGTTCGCACCCACAGTGTCGTCTCGCCGAGGCCGACACCGGTTAAGCCGCGTCGGCATCAGCGGGCGCAGGTTTGGCGAAGTAGCTGGTGAAAAATCCCGAAAGGAACGCCGAAATCGCAACCGAGAGCGTCACCTCGGTGAGTGTGTAGCCGTCGTCGTCGCTGTCGGCGAGCGCGACGGTGATTGCGACGCTAATCACGAGCGAGAGAATGCCGTTGACAAGGTGTGTCACAAATCCCATGCGCAATGGTGGCCCGCGAGAGTATAGAGCGTTGTGTCCGTTGGGGGCGATGTCGATTCAGTGGGCGAGCAGATTGCAGGTCGCAAGCACCTCAGAGTCGAAATCACCCCACAACCGAAACCGATCCACGACGAAACTAAGCGTCGCAAATGCGTAGGGTAGCTATGAAACGAAACGTCGGCACACTCGACGCCCGCCTCCGGGTTGCCGTCGGTGTCGGTCTCGCAGTGCTCGCCGCAGTCGTCGCCGCCGGCATGGTTTCGGTCCCGCTCATTTCGGCACTCGGGCTCGCCATTGCAGCAGTGGTGCTGGTCGTCGAGGGGCTCACCCGGCGGTGTCTGCTCTACCGGGCGCTCGGCATCGATCGCTGCCCGGTCGACTAGCACGGAGCCAGAACGGTTTAGCGCCGCCGGGCCATTGCCACAGCCATGTCGACACCACCACTTGCCGACCGAATCGCCGTCGTCACCGGAGCCAGCGCCGGAATCGGTGCCGCCACCTGCCGCGCGCTTGCGGCCGCCGGGGCAACCGTCGTGCTTGCGTCCCGCAGCGAAGACCGACTCACCGCGCTCGCCGACGACCTCGAAACCGACCACGGAATCGACACGCTGGTCGTCCAGTGCGATGTCCGCGACGAGGCCGCCGTCGAAAATCTCATCGAGACGACCGTCGACCAGCTCGGCGGAATCGACGTCTTCGTCAACAACGCGGGACTCGCCCGCGGGAGCGAGGTCGAATCGATGTCGACCGAGACGTACAAAACCATGCAGGAAACCAACGTCGACGGCATGTTTTACGCCACGCGTGCAGCGATTCCACACGTCCGCGAGCGCAAGGGCCACCTGATTTTCCTCGGCAGTTTCGCCGGCAACTATCCCCGATCGTTCAATCCGGTGTACGCCGCCTCGAAGTGGTGGACTCGCGGCTTTGCGAAAAGCGTCGCCGCCCAAATCGGTGACGACGGCGTTGGCGTGACCGTCATCAACCCGGGCGAGGTGCGCTCGGAGTTTCAGGCAACCGACGGCCGGAGTTTTGCCGAGGTGTTCGACGAGGGCGATGCGAGCGAACCCAAGGAGGTCGCCGACGCCATCGTGTTTGCGGCAACCCGCGACGGCTCGAGTCTCAGCGAAATCGATCTCAACCGCCGCGACAAGTTCGCCGACTCGTTTTAGCGGCCGGGCTGGATCAGCTCTCGCCGACAAACGCCATACCGCGAATTTCAAACCGCACGTCGGCTCCGTCGGCCAGCGAAATCGACCAGCCGTGTGCCCGCACGATGCGCCCGATTATTGCGGTCCCGAAGCCCGTACCGTCTTTGTTGGTGGTGAACCCCGACTCGAAAATTCGGCCGCGGTACGCCTCGGGAATCGGCTCGCCGTCGTTTTCGACGTAGATTCCGGTGTCGTCATCGAGCAGGCCCACGCGGATTGTGATCGCTGAGCCGCCGTGCTCGACGGCGTCGTCGGACTGCGTCCGACTGCTCGTGGAGCCATGCTCCACGCTGTTGCGAAACAGGTTTTCGAACACCTGTGCGAGCCGAATCTCGTCGGCAACCACGACTGCGCCGTCAACGTCAACGACCAACGTGGCGCCCTGCTGGTCGATGCTCGCCCAACTTGAACGCACCACGGCCCCCAGCGAAACGGGCGCCGGATCGGTCACATCTTGGCCCTCACGCGCGAGCGTCAGCATGTCGCTGATGAGTCGCTCCATTCGCTCGAGCGCGCGGCCAACCGTCTCCAGATGGTCGGCCAGCGTCCCGTCGTCACCGATCGCCTCGCGGACGAGGCCGAGATACCCTTTTGCGACCGAGAGCGGGTTGCGCAGGTCGTGGCTCACGATCGAGGCAAACCGTTCGAGCCGTTCGTTCTGCTCGCGGAGTTCGTTTTCACGGACGACGCGCTCGGAGATGTCGCGGCTGTAGCCGGCGATGCGGTACACTTCGCCGTGCTCGTCAAACACCGGTTTGGCGACCGATTCGACCCACGTGACCGGGTCGTCGCCGACGCGGTAGACGACCTCGGCGCGCGCTCCTTCGCTCACGCGTTGCATTGCGGCAGTAAGTTCGTCAACATCTGCGGGATGAACACGGTCGAGAAACGCGGTCGGCTCCGCGCGGAGCGTTTCGACCGGCTGGCCGAAAATCGTTGCATACCGGTCGTTGATGAACACGAGCGTTTGCCAGTCGAATTCGAACAGAAACAACGCGGCGTCGCTGTGGTCGGTGATCTCTTCGAGTTGTCGGGCCGTGTTGCGGGCGGCGATCGTTGCACGGCGACGGTCGACATGGGTGAGAATCGTCGACGCCAACAACGGATACCGGTCTTCGAGGCGGGTTTTGAGCATGTAGTCCGAGACACCGGCAGAGATCGCGTCGCTGGCGATCGCCTCGCTTCCCGTGTCGGTGAGCATAATCACCGGCAGTTCGGGGGATACCTCGCGAAGGGTTTTGAGCAACGCAATACCCGTCTGCTCGCCCATCGCATAATCCGTCAGGACACAGTCGATCTCGCCGGTTGCAACGCGATCCGGAACGACGCCGGGATCGGTCACCCATTCGACCGAAAGTCGGTCGGCAGCTTCCTCGAGTTTCGTCGCGACCAACCGCGCAAAATCGGGTTCGTCATCGACATGCAGCACGCTGACATCGCCGTCGAGTTCCGTCTCGCATTGCAGCCTGTGTGTGGACATGTGTGAAGATCGTGACACCGCGCTGGCGCCGACAGCCGCGTCGTTACGGACGTCGATTGTGAGTCGGTGTTGGGTGCCTAGCAGTATTGTGCTGTGGGTGAAAAATGTGTGGTGATCGAATGAAAGAACATGGCCGGTCGACGCGACCGCGACGCGACAGCGACGCAAACGCACGAACGTCGCGGCGGCGACACCGCTGACGACGCCTTCCCCGCCGTTACCGCCGATGAGCGGGCGTCGACGCCGACCCCGATTCGAGTCGCGTCACACCCGCGTCGTCGATTCGATACTGTTCGCCATCAACGGCGAGCGGTTCGGCAAACGCCTCGTCGGCCGGATAGTAGTGAGCCGTATGGACGAGACGGGTCACGTCGGCGCGAAGGTCGCCCGCAAGTGCGAGTGCACCCTCGCGGGTCATGTGTTTGGTGCCGAATGTGCGGGGAACGCCGTCGGCGTCGTGGTGGGTACCGCCCAGCGGATGGTGTGCACAGAGCGACGCCGGGACGAGCGCGTCGACCAGAAACAGATCCGGATCGGCGAGGACTGCGCGTGAGCGGTCGGAAATCTCGTAGCTCGAATCACCCGAAATCGAGAGTGTTGCACCGGTTTCCGGGTCGCTCACGACGAGGCCAAAGCAGCTGAGCGGTGGGTGGTCGACCGGAACGAGCGTGAGATCGAATCCGCAGACAGAGACGGGTTCAAACGGCGTGATGTCGTGGACGGTGACGCGGTCGAGATAGTGGTATTTGCCGCGAATCGTGTCGGCGACCGACTCACCGGTCGCGGGGTCGACCTCGCCCGCAGCGTACACGGGCAGGTCGTCGAACAGCCGGTAGGCGTTGCCCAGCCCGTCGACGTGGTCGAAATGGATGTGGGTAATGACCACCGCATCTGGCAGCGGCACGTCGTGTGTGAGAAACTGCTGGCGGAAATCGGGACTTGCGTCGACGAGCAGTGACTCGCCAGTGCACTCGTTTTCGAGATGAACCGAAAACCGACTCCGCTCGATGCCACGCTCGCGGGCGACACCGCAGGTTTCGCAGTCACAGCCGACGGTGGGCGTACCGGTCGTATCGCCCGTTCCGAGCAGCGTGACGCGAAGACTCATCGGTCGGTCGACTCACCGGGTTCGGCTGCCGACCGTTTCGCCGCTGGCGTCGGCGGTCGGTTCGTCCGCGTCGCGCTCGGCGTGATCGTGGTTGTGGTCGTGATCATGATCGTCGTCGTCGCCAGCGTGGTCATGATCGTGGTCGTGGTCATGATCGTGCCCGTTGCTCCCGGTGAGCGCCGCGCCGTCACCATCGATCATATTCATATTCTTCAGGTTATCGCGTTCTTCGAAGTCGGCGACGGCGTCGAGCAGATCCGTCTGCGTGAGCGCCATTCGTTCCTCGGTGAGCGCCTCCAACACGGCCTCGCGAAGCACCATTCGAAGGTCGCTCCCGGTGAGTCCCTCGGTGAGTTCGGCGACCGCGTCGGAATCGAAGTCCGTGATGTCCATCCGACGGGTGATGATTTCGAGGATATCCGCGCGCATCCCCCGATCGGGTTTGGGGAAGTTGACGATTTCGTCGAACCGTCGCCACGCGGCGGCATCCAGCTGGTCGGGGTGGTTGGTCGCGCCGATCAACAGCACGTCGTCGCGAATCAGCGAGATGTCGTCGATCGATTTCAAGAGCGTGTTCACCGCGCGTTTGAGCGCGGCGTGTTCGTCGCTGCGGCGGGTTTTGGCAACCGAGTCGAACTCGTCGATAAAGAGAATACACGGCGAGAGTCGTTTGGCGACCTCGAACGTTTTCTCGACGTTCTTCGCCGTCTCGCCGAGATACTGACTCGTGATCATCGAGAGTTTGACCTCGACAAACGGCAGGCCGAGTTCGTGTGCAAGCGCCCGCGAAACGGTTGTCTTGCCGGTGCCCGGCGGGCCGACAAACAGCAGTTTGCCGATTTCGCGCAGGCCGATCGAGGCCAAATAATCGCGGTGTTCGATTGCCTTGACGATTTTTTGAATCTCGTCTTCCTGATCGGTCGTGAGCACGAGATCATTGAGCGTCATTTCGATCTCTTCGGGCGCACGAACCGAGACGAGATCCAGCATCTCGCTGTCGTCGTCCTCGTTGAAATACTGCGAGAGCAACGCGTCGATCCAGACGCGGTCGGCCTGAATCGGCCGGTTGTTCTCGCGGGCGGCCTCGTAGCTGACCGCGAGATCCGTGTCGTCCTCGACGGCGTGGACAATCGTTGGATTTGACGAGAGTCGCTCGTCGTCCGCGCGGTCGAGATACCAGTCGACGGCCATCTCGGGTTGCGTCAGCGAAATCTCACCGGAAAACTCCTCGCGCTGGGTGAACAGGAGGTTCGACACCGCCTCCCAGGGGCGGTCGACGCCCGTGGCGGTTCGCGCCGTCGTGTTTGTCGCCCGAAGTGGTCGGCTGATTTCGCCTGGCGGGGCTGGGGTGTCAGTCGATGTCTCCGCGTCGGTCTCGGCAGTCTCGTTGTGCTCGGTCCAAAACACCTGTCGGAACCGAGGGGGGAGGTCGTTCTCGTCCAACGACAGCGTCTCGTTGTAGAGGTGTGTCGTCAGGACGAACTCGACCACGTCCAAAGCCGGGTCACTCATCCCACATAGATTCTCGCTTTGATCGCTTAAGACCGTCGAACGACGCGCCACGAGAAGACAACCAAACCGCGTCATCGATGACTGCTGACTACCACTGAGACCGTCAAGCAACCAACAGAGCTCATGTGCACCAACCGGGTGGTTTCACCGGCCAATGTTCGGCGCGTAGCAAAACGCAAAAAGAGCGAAACTGGCGCAACAATTCACCAAAATAAGCGGTGTTTTCGGAGACATACAAATATAAGGTCATTATATATTGGTCGAAACGTTACGTTTGTCCAGCAGAGCAGGGTAAAATAGATATTTACCAATGATTAAGGTTTTACCGTTGCAAACACACATAAACAAACGATACCTCGTGAAATCCATTTGCTTTTATCGACGGATGTCACACAAACGTTTTTCACAATATAACGGTTGTTCACGTCGGAGGGATCGATGAGCGATCCGGTGCCAACGACCTGCATGCGGTGTGCGGTCGGCTGTGGCCACATCACGCAGGGCGCAGACCTCGGCTACGGCCTCGATACCGTCCGTGGCGACGCCGCCCACCCCGTGAGTCGTGGGCTGGCCTGTGGTCGCGGCGTGAGCGAAACCGCCGATCCCGACGGTGAGTGGCTGACACGTCCGCTCGTCCGCAAAGACGACGAACTGGTTCGCGCAACGTGGGAGGACGCGCTCAATCGGACGACAAACGCACTCAGCGAGGCGGCCGACCGCGACCCTCACAGCGTGGCGATCATGGGCAGCGGCCAGCAGACGATCGAGGCGGCCTACACGCTGGGCAAACTCGCCCGCGGCGTCGTCGGCACCCGCAACTACGACGCCAACACGACCCTCTGTATGGCGAGCGCCGTGACCGCCTACTACGACGGTTTCGGCAGCGACGCCCCGCCGCCGACGTACGACGACATTCCCGACGCGAAGATGCACCTCGTTTGGGGCGCAAACCCCGCGGTCGCCCACCCCGTCATGTTCCGGTGGATCACCGACTCGGCCGACGACCCTGACAGCGAACTGCTCGTTGTCGACCCGGTGCACAGCGAAACCGCCGAACACGCCGACCAGCACATCTCGACCGCTCCCGGTGGCGATCTCGCGCTCGCCCAGGCGATTCTCGGCGTGCTCATCGAAACCGACCGGCTCGACGAGGCGTTCATCGAGGCCAACACCGAGGGGTTCGACCGCGTTGTCGACGCGTTGCCGTCGGTCGAAACCGCTGTCGTCGACGCGGGCGTCGACCGCGACACCGTCGACCGGCTCGCAGCGGCCTTCGAGCAGAACACGCTCATCTACTGGGGAATGGGCGTCAACCAGAGCGTTCGCGGAACCGCAACAGCCGGCGCGCTGATCGATCTGTGTCTGGCGTCGGGCAACATGGGGCCGGGTTCGGGGCCGTTTTCGCTGACCGGCCAGGCCAACTCGATGGGCACGCGCGTTTGTTCGTCGAAAGGCAGTTGGCCCGGCCATCGCGCGTACACCGACCCCGACCACCGCCAACTGATCGCCAACGCGTGGAACATTCCGGTGTCACGGTTGCCGGATGACACCGGGCCGGGGCCCGTCGAGATGATCGACAACGCGCCCGACGTACTGTGGACGGTCGCAACCAACCCGGTCGTCGGCATGCCCGACACCGAGCCGGTTCGCACCCGACTCGACGAGGCGTTCGTCATCGTCCAAGACGCGTTCAAAACCGAGACGCTCGAATACGCCGATGTGGTGTTGCCGGCGGCAACGTGGGGCGAGTCCGAGGGGACGACGATGAACATGGAGCGCAC
>LKMS01000061.1 GCA_001563965.1 Haloferacaceae archaeon PL-Br10_E2g29
AACATCTGGCGCATCATCGGATGCATTTCCATCATCTGTTCTTCGGCGATCTCTTCGTACAGTTTGTACGTAATCGAGACCGTGAGCAGCAACCCTTCGCCCGTGACGTTTCCAATCGTCCCCAGCATGTTCGCCAACACGGCGAGCAAGCCGACGAGCGCGCCGCCGATGACGGTCACCTGCGGGATGTAGCGCTCCATGACCTTTTCGACGACCTGCGGATTCCGGCGGAAGCCGGGGATCTGCATGCCCGAACTCTGGATCTGCTTGGCCGTTGCCTCGGGGCCCATCCCCGTGGTTTCGACCCAGAAGATCGCAAAGATCGCACCGCCGATAATCATGAACGTCAGGTCGACGCCGACACGGATACCGATCTGCCACGGCTCGATGCCAGCGGGCGTCAACCCGAGGAACCACATCCAGTCGGCACGCGACTGAATCGGTGCCAGATAGTAGAAGAAGCCACCGATGACCTGTCCATCGCTGTACTCACCGAGCGCTGCGGGCATACCGGCCCACTGGCTCTGGAGAATCTGTCCAATGAACTGGATGTTCGCCTGCAGCGCCCGAACAAGGATCATCGGCAGGACGCTCGCATAGATGAGCTTCACCGGGAACCGACCACGAGCCCCGCGAACGCGGGCGTGGCTCAACGGAATCTCAACCCGGACCGACTCGGCGTAGACGACAACCGCAAAAATGATCGCGGTCGTCAGCAACGCCAGGAGGTTACCCGGATCGAACAACAGCGAGTTGAACCAGTCGGCCGTGAACGTTGGGCCGAGTTCGGTTGCCCCGAAGATGATGCCGTACCAGCTGGCGAAAAATCCGGGTTCCGAAAGGCTCGACCAGCTGAAAAAGCCACCGACGAGCTGCTGGCTCACCGCGGCAATAATGAACAGCCCGACACCGGAGCCGACACCCCACTTGCTCACGATTTCGTCCATGAACAAGATCAGAATGCCGCCGATGAACACCTGCGTGAACAGCAGCAGCTGGACACCAGTGACACCGATTCCGAGTGCCTCACCGATGACCGGATTCGCCGGCAGGAACGCGCCAGCGAACACCATCGGGGCGGCCGTGAGTGCCGTCATAATAATGACCAGCAGTTTCTGGAGCCCCTGGTAGAGCACCTGATCACGCGGGTCGTTCGTATCCAAGCCGAGGAGGTTCGCACCACCGAGCAACTGCAGGACAATCGAGGCAGTGACGATCGGACCGATTCCGACCTGCATAATCGAGCCCTGTTCGCCTGCGAGAATCGAGCGGAACTGCCCGAAGATGTCGCTGCCACCGGCGTCAAGCCCGAACAACGAGATGTTCGTCAGGAAGAAGTAGACCACAAGCACCGCAGCGGTCCACAGAAGCTTCCGTTTGAACGGGACGTGACCCGATGGCCGGGTAACGACGGGCATTCGCGTCAGCACCGGTTCGGCGGCCTCCTTCCAACCCATGTTATGCCTCGTTGGAGTCGTCGTTTACGTCTTCCGCTTCGCTCTCGGCGCGCTCGGAAAGCACGGCGTCGCCGCCGGCTTCCTCGATGAGCCCAACCGCGCTTGCGGTGAACGCATCCGCGGTCACGACGAGTTCGTTGCGAACCTGGCCGTCCCCAAGGACTTTCACGACGTCAACGTCGTGGCCGGCGTCGACAACGTCGCGTGCGTCGATAACGTACGCGTCGCCGTCGCGCTCGGCGAGTCCGTCGGCTTCGTAGACGACGGCATCCTCGTCGAGTTTCTGGACGCTGATCTCGGCGATCGAGTCCGTAATCGAGTCCGGACGGGTAAAGCCGTGTTTGCCGAGCGGCTCGTAGTTGTGGAACTCGTGTTTGTCGCGACCCGCCGCACCACGACCACCACGGTGACCGGCACCGCGCCGGTTCTTGTGGGTGCCGCCGCCGTGGGTTCGCGAACCGCGTTGTCGGCGTTTTTTCGAGCCCATTATCGCATCGCCTCCAAGAGGTCGTCAATGTCGCTTGTCTCGTGACGACCCAGCTGGCCCCCCTCGATGACCGGGTGTTTGATTCCCTTGTGCCCACCGCGTGGTGGGTGGAGTCGAATGACCGGCGAGAGCCCCTGCGCGCGCAGGGTGGTCTCTTCGGCAACGAGCGCTTCGGCGAGCGCGTCGACATCGGCGTAGTCGGTGTTGTCGGCGACCCATTCGTCGTCGATGTCGGCGTCGCCTTCGTCGGCTTCGCCGCGACGGCGGATGAGCGTCGCCACCACGTCGGCACTCGGCTCGCCGAAGGCAACGTAGTCGTTGACCTTCGTGATCATGCCGCGGTAGGGGTCGGTCTCGGGGACGAACGTGACGTGGTTGACGCTGTGAAGATTCAGCATCGAAAGCGTGTCACGGACGTCCTGCGACATGTTGACCTCGCCGCGGAGTTGGACGAGTGCCTGCATTATTCGTTTGCCTCCTTTCTGACCGCCTGGGCGCGCTGTGGCGTCCGCGATTGGGCGGCGTTTTCGAGCGCGTTGTACGTTGCTTTCGCGAGATTGACCGTCGTCCGCGTGTTGCCGTCGGACTTCGTCCAGGCGTCTTGAACGCCGGCGAGTTCGAGGATGTTGCGGACGGTTTCGGCCGCGGCGAGCCCGAGCCCCTGTGGGGCGGGCATGATGCGGACGGTCACCGAGCCGGCCTTGCCTTCGGCTTTGCGAGCCAGCGAGTTGACCCCGCCGGCGCTGTCTTCCCACGAGCCCGACCCGCGGTCGACCTTGATGACGTTCAGTTTCGCCACGTCGATCGCTTTCTGGATTGCGCCGCCGACCTGGTCATCACGGGCCTGGGCGTAGCCCAGGTAGCCGTCACGGTTGCCGACCGCACAGACACAGCGGAACTTGACTCGGCGGCCCGAGTCAGTCATCCGCTGCACCATGTTGATGTCAAGCACTTCGTCTTCGAGTCCGGGCAGGAGCTGATCGACAATCTGGGGCTCCTTCAGCGGGAGTCCAGAGTCGAGCGCCTGCTCCATCGTCGAGATATCGCCGCTCTGTACTTTGCGGCCGAGTCGCGTCCGCGGCTCCCAGCCGTTAGAATTTCGTTGGCTCATTCGTCCTCCTGAATGGTTGCGAGCACGTCGTCGAAGTGCTCAGGCAGTTCAGTGGCGTCGAAATCCCCGCTGTAAAGCGGCTCGTCGAGCTGTTCGGCATACTCGGCGATATGCTCGCCGCGATTGCGCGACCAGTCGGCCAGCACGCTCTCGTTGTGGGGGATTTCGAGCCCCGCGTCAATTGCTCCTTCCTGTACCGAGAACACCTTGTTCCCAGGCGTCGCCGTGTGCAGCCCGATGTCGAGAACGGCCTCGGAGAGACCGGCTGCGACGGCGCGCTGACCAAGAAGGTAGCCCGTGAGATACGCGCTGGGAATGTTGCCCGTTGGGGCCTCCCAGCCGTAGTCTGCGAGCTCCTCGCTTGAGGCGGCGACATGCGTGATGTCACCTTGTGGTCCGGGGGTAACCAGCTGCGCCCTGATGTGGGCGTTGCTCGCCCGGGCGACCAGACGAGGCTTGCCCGATTTCAACAGGCGCAACCTCTGGTGGTAGTCCGTTCGGACCTCACGGCGGCGACGCATCGGCACTCTGTATCGTGGTCCGGTTGCCATTATGCGTTCACCTCAATGTTGTAGTTGTTTCGGACGTACGCCTCGAGCCTGTCAACGTTGTCAAACTCGCCACCGCTGGCTTTGTTGTACAGCTCGCGGTACTGCGTCCGGTCGATCGTTCCCTCGTCGCGAAGCTCCTTGAGTCGCGCACGCTGGGCGCGAATCCGCGAGACCCAACTGTCTTTGGTGTTCTCGCGAGCGCCGGCTTTCCCTTTGCGGGATCCCTGACCCTTGCGGTGGCCGTACGAGCGCTTTTTGTTCCGCTCGCGGGCACGACCGCGGGAGTTCGTTTTGTCGTCTTTCGCTTGGATAATGCCGAGGTCGACCAGTTCGCGAATGTCCTCGCGAGTGATCGCTTCGGCGATCTCGTCGAGTTCGTCGGGATCGAGCCAGACACGGCGCTTGCCAACGTTCATGACGTCGGCGGCCAGTCGTTTCTGGGCTTTGAGATCACTCATCGTCGTCGACCTCCACTTCGATGTAGGTTGGGTTCAACACACGGATCTCCTCGTCCTCGCAGATCTCCTCGATTCGCTCGCGCTTGCGCGCGCCGACCGAGCTGGCGATGCGAACCGCTTGGGCGTCGCCGTCGACACCATCGAGGTCGTCGGCGTTGTGCACGCGGATCTCTTCGAAGCCGCTTGGGTGCAGCCCGCGGGCTGCCTTTGGCGACTTGAAGCCGGGCGCAACTTTCGGGCCGCGGCTCTTGAAGCCACGGCGCTGTTTCGAAAGGCCGCCACGGGGCGCACGCCACGATTCGGGCACGCGCTTTTTCATGTGGTAGTCCTGGCGCTTGAACGCGGGTTTGCCCTCGCGTTTCTTCTGGGCCAGTGCGGTTTCGGTCTCGCTGTCGAGCGCGGGCGTTTTGTCGGCGTGCCCACGGGCGACGAGTTTCGTTTCGACGTCCTCGGCTTCTTCCTCGTCGTCGGCCTCGGCGTCTTCGGTCTCGTCTTCGACTTCGGCGTCGGTCTCCTCAGTGACTTCGAGGTCGCCAACGCCGGCTTTGATTCGGGCGGCAAGCGCGTTGCCGATCCCCGAGATGTCCGAGAGCTCGGCCTGACTGGCGGCTTTGATGTCGGTGATCGACTCATAGCCCGCCTCGCGGAGTGCGTCGGCTTTCGCTGGGCCGACACCGCTGATGTCTTCGAGTTCTTGGGGTTCGTCTGCCATCTCAGGCACCTCCCGCCTGTGGTTTCTCGACGATGTAGACACCGTCTTGGAACACACGGGTGTCTTTGTCTCTGACCTTGGTCAGCTGTTCGATGTCGGCGGCGGTCTGGCCGACGGCCTCTTTGTCCGAGCCCGTCAGGATGACCTCTTCGCCGTCGATCTGTACATCTGTGTCGCCACGGATCGGCGTGCGCCGTTCGGCGCGCTCGCCGAGGAAGTTCTCGATGACGACGTCGTCGCCATCGACACGCACCTGCATCGGGAAGTGTGCGTAGTAGACTTCCATTCTGTACTCCCATCCCTCGCGAACGCCGTGAACCATGTTGCGAATGTGGCTTTCGAAGGTGCCAACCGTCGCGTTGGTTTTGGCGTTCTCGACGTCGGTTTCGATGACGATCGCGTCGTCGTCGGCACTGACGGTAACGTCGGGGTACCACAGGCGGCGGGTTACGCTGCCATCTGGTCCCTCGACGGTCAACTCGAGATGGTCGACCGTTGCGGACACGTCGTCCGGAAGTTCGATTTCGATTCGAGTCATTGTTAGTAGACGTAGGCGATTACCTGGCCACCGATGCCCTGTTCGCGGGCCTCGTAGTGGCTCATGACGCCGTGGCTCGTCGTGACGACGAGGGCCCCGTAATCGCGGGCCGGAAGAAACCGTTTCTCCCACTTCTCGTAGTCGTCTGCCCCAACCGAGTAGCGGGGCTTGACGACGCCACATTCGTTGATTGCGCCTTTCAGTTCGACCTCAAACTCGCCGGCTTTGCCGTCATCGACGAACTCGAAGCCGTCGATGTATCCCCGGTCGTAAAAGACCTCCAGGATCGAGCCGATGATGTTCGAGGCGGGCTGTACCGTGATACCGAGATGGCCAACGCTCTCGGCATTGTCGATGCCCGAGAGTGCGCTGGACAGTGGATCGTTTCCTGCCATGATTAGCTATACTTCCTGAATCCCATGTCGCGGGCGACCTCGCGGAAGCACTGCCGGCAGAGGTTGATGTCGTACTTGCCCACAAGCCCTTGCTTGCGGCCACAGCGTCGACATTCGATCTGCTGGCCGGTTCGCGCGTCGTCTCCGGACTGCTGTTCGCTCTGGCTCATTGGTCAATCTCCACGTCGAATTCGGCCGCGATGAACGCGGTGGCATCCGCGGGAGTCATCTGGTGGCTCGACGGAATCGATCGGGTTTCCTGGTCGCGTTTGGCGACGCGGTAGCCCGGACGGACGAGCGTCACGGTGACGTCGAGTCCGTAGATGCCGATCTGCGGGTCGTACTCCTGGCTCGGGAACTCCGTGTGTTCGGCGACGCCGAAGCTGAAGTTGCCGGTATCGTCGAACTGGCTGATCGAGAGCGTGGTCAGCGGAAGCGCGGTTTCGAGGAAGGCCTCGGCCGCCTCGTTCCGAAGCGTCGTTTTCGCACCGATCGGGTCGCCCTCGCGGATATTGAACTCCGCGATGGTCCGTTTCGCCAGCGTCTGGACGCTGTTATGGCCGGTGATCTCTTCGAGAATGCCCTGTGCATTCTGGAGTTCGCGACCGCCCTCGCCCACAGCCATGTGGACGACGACTTTCTCGATGCGCGGCGTGCGCATCGCGTGGAAATCAGCCTGTGTCTCGCTCATTCGTTACCCTCCTCGCGACTGTCGCCGCTCGATTGTTCCGATGTGCCCTGCGCATCGCCTCCAGTGAAGTTCTCGTCAATAACAACGACGTAGTCCTCGACGGTTTCGAAAACCCCGTCGTCGCCCTCGACGTGAATCGTGTTTGCGCCGCTTCCCTGCGTGACGACGATCTCGGTGATTTCGCCGATCCGACCAGCGTGCTGGCCGTCAACGGCGGTCACGAGTGCGCCCTCCTCGTAGACGAAGTGGGCAACGATCGCTTTGTCCTCGTTGTCGACAACGAGCGAGTCCTTCGTTGCGTACGCGTCAGCGTCAGCAATCCGGACGTTCGTGCCGTCGTGAAGCGTCAGCTGGAAGTCGCCGCCGGGCACCTGTGTTTTGCGAACGATCTTACCGAGTCGGCTGTCGGCCGCGTCGCCGTCGATCGGCGTCAGCGCAAGCCGACCGCCCTCGTCGGGGAAGACGCGGTAGTACTCGTCGCGTTCTGGGAACGCAACAATGTCGAACATGCCGATCGGACGGCGCTCGTCGGAAACGGCATCACCGTTGACGAGCACGGCGCCCTGATTCAGCGCGTAGCGTGCTTCCTTTTTTGAGTTGACGTAGCCCAGCACGTCTCGCAGCAGGACGAGCAGGGGGACGCCGGCTTCACCATGGGGGCCTGCGCCCGCTTTCACGGTGAAGGTGGCCGTCTTCCGCTCGACGGGCCACGAGTTCGGTACCGAGAGTCGTTTCTGGTGGTTGCTCATTCGTTGTCCTCCTCGCCGCGGAGTCGGGCTTCACGGCGGTCGTCCTCGAGATCCAGTTTAGTCACGGTGACGTTGCTGGCGTCGAGTGGCCGGGGAACCTCTTCCCCATCGGACTTCTCGACGACGACGTCTTCGACGTGAATAACGGCCTTCTTGAGATCGACCATCAGGACCTCACCTTCAGTGCCGGCGTGGTCGCCGCGCTGCACCTCGACGGTGTCGCCCGCGTTGACGCGGGTACTGCGGCGGCCATACTCCTCGCGGAGGTCTGCCGAAAGCGGTGACTGGACCCGTTTGTGTCGCTCGTGAAGCGACTCGGTCGCAGCGGATTTTCGCTGTTTGCGTGGTTGTCGTGTCATGCTATACAATCATCGTCGCCGTGGATGCAATGCTCCCGAAGCGTTCTGCGACTTCGCGTGCGATTGGGCCCTTGATATCGGTCCCGCGAGGCTCGCCGTTCTCGTCGATGAGAACCGCGGCGTTGTCCTCGAATTTCACGCGAATGCCGTCAGGTCGGCGGATCGGCTTGCGCTGGCGGACGATAACGGCCTCCAGCACCTGCCGGCGCATTTCTGGGGTGCCTTTGGTGACCGAGACGGTCACTTTGTCGGCAATCCCCGCTTTGGGGTGTCGGTTCTTCGTGCCTGAGTAGCCAGCCACGCTGATGACTCGCAGTTCACGCGCGCCAGTGTTGTCGGCACACGTGATCAGCGAGCCGCGTTCGAGTCCCTGCGTGACGTCGGCTTTGAGTGCCTCCATCAGGCATCGCCTCCAAGCTTCTCGACGACAACGTGGGATTTCGTTTTCGACAGCGGGCGGGTCTCCGCAATTTTCACTTCGTCACCTTCTTCGAGCGAATCGAGCACGCCGGGAACGTGCGCCGGAATACGGGATCGGCGTTTCATATACCGGTCGTATTTGGGCACGAACACGTCGTACTCTCGCTCGACGATGACGGTCTTTGCCATATCCGTCGAGACGACAGTCCCCGTGCGGGTCTGTCCTCTGACGGGAAGTTGTCCGTAGAACGGACACTTCTCGTAGTCGTATGCCTCCGGGTTTTCTGGTTCCGGGGGCAGGGGTACGTCAAGTCCTATCGCCATTTCGAATCTCCTGTGCGTTGGGTTCGGTCTGCAGGCCGTGAGAGCAGTCGGCTGCCATCCACCGTAACGTAGACTTCGCCCTCGCATCCGCCCTGCCCAAC
>LKMS01000062.1 GCA_001563965.1 Haloferacaceae archaeon PL-Br10_E2g29
ACGACGACCATGGCCACGACAACGGCCACGACCACAATGGACACGACGACGGTCATGACCACGACAACGGCCATGATCACAATGGCCATGACAACGGTCACGACCACACCGACGACCACAGCCACGACGACGACTCGACCGCACAGGTCGTCATCGACCACCTGCGCGATGACATGCTTGCGCTCGGAATGAAACTCGCCGAGTCGACCGCAGCCGTGCTGTTCGCGGCGTTTGCGATCACCAACCGCGACTGATCACGTCGTGCCAGCTGACTGTTTTTACCTTATGTGGGTCGTGTCTAATTCTCGGTTTAACCAGGATTACACGGCCAATCCGACGTCGACGCCCAACATCACTGCGAACCCGAGGATGAACGTCACGGTCGCCACGTCAGCATAGCCGTGGCCGTGGCTGGCCGGAATCAACTCCCGGAAGACGACTGCCATCATCGCGCCTGCTGCAAACCCCGCGGCTGCCGGGAAAATCCCGGAGACGACCGTTACGAGCGCAAAGCCAGCCGCCGCGGCAATCGGTTCGGGAACTGCCCCCGACAGCGTCGTGTACGCGATGGTTTTGGCTTTCGAGACGCCTGCCTGATCAGCCGGGACGGCCATCGCAAACCCGTCTGGGATGTTCTGGATCGCAATCGCAATCGCCAGCGCGACGCCGACCTCGTCGAGGCCGCTGGCGAACGCGATGCCGATTGCCAACCCCTCCGGAACGTTGTGGATCGTGATCGAACTGCCGATCAGCATGGCTCGACGGAGGCCGTCGTCGCGCTCGTCGAGCGGCTCGGATTCGGGTAGTACGTCGTGTTTCGTGCCGCCGAACCGAAGGTGGGCGTGCGGAATCACCCAGTTGGCGACCAACAGAAACGCGCCACCCACCAGAAAGCCACCGCCGACCGCGCCCAGCGAGCCGAGTTCGAGCCCCGGCACGAGCAGCGCGAACACCGCCGCGCCGACCATGATCCCGGCGGCGAGGCCGAGCGCGCCGTCATAGGTTCGGTGGCTGACGCTGGTCGAGACCAAAATTGGCAGCGCGCCGATTCCCGTCGCCGCTCCAGCCAGCAGCGCGATCAACGCGACCTCGACGACGGTCACCATACCCAACACCGAGACAAGCAGTTTACAAAATGGTTGGGTGTCGAGACAACTCCGGCGGGTACAACTGATCGACGACAGTCCGAGACGACCACCGACGACGCCGCCGGTGGTTACTTTTTGATTCGTGCACGGACTTCGAGCGAACCACTGCTACCCCGTGTCACTCTGTATTTATACCGTACCAACGTCATTAATACGTGAACAGTATGGCAACTACACCCACAACCACCACCGAGACCGTGACGTTCGGCCGAACGCTCGTCGACGGCGTGCCGACCGACGAGGGATTGACGTTGCCCGCCGACAGCCCGACGATGGAACTCCTCTCGACCGCGACGGGTCCGTTGCTCTCGAACCCACAGCGTGGCGAGTACGGCATCGCGCTCGTGACGGCCGACGACACTGACGGCGAATACATGCGCTCGTTGGCGGTCACCCCACCCGGTGCCCAGGGCCCGCCGGAACACGTCCACCCCAGCTATGCCGAGCGGTTCGAGGTCGTCGAGGGCGAACTCACTGTCGAGCTCGACGGCGAGCCGCAGGTGCTCGATGCCGGCGAGCAGGTAACCGTCGAGGCGGGCCAGCGACACACGTTCCGCAATGACTCCGAAGAGTATGCGTCGTTTACACTCGAAGCCCGCCCGGCCGGGCGACTCACGGATGTCGTCCAAACGTTGTACGGGATGGCCCACGAGGGGAAACTCACCGCGTCGGGAGACCCACCCTTTTGGCAGGCGATGGTGATGGCCGACGAGCTGCGCGAGGACACCGTCTTTACTTCCCCGCCGCCGGTCGTCCAGCGGCTGCTGTCGGCGGTGTTGGCCCCCATCGCGCGACGGAAGGGCTACCGGGTGGCTTACCTCGACTACAGCGATCCGGCCTTTTGGACCGAGCGGGTCGAACAGCCGCCGGCGCGGTGAACTCTTTTTGTTGAATGCGCGGTCGGTGTATAGCGACACCCCTTTTTTATCCCATCTTGAACACCAGCTATGGACCCCAAGCGGGAGCTTTCGAGCATCGACCTCGCCGCACTCGTCACCGAGTTGGGCCGGTACGAGGGCGCGAAGGTCGACAAAGCGTATCTCTACGGCGACGACCTTCTGCGGCTCAAAATGCGGGACTTCGACCGCGGGCGCATCGAACTCATGATCGAGGTCGGCGACGTCAAGCGCGCGCACATGGCCGACCCCGACCACGTTGGCGACGCGCCGGGTCGCCCGCCGAACTTCGCGAAAATGCTTCGCAACCGACTCGGTGGCGCTGACTTTGCGGGCGCAAGCCAGTACGAGTTCGACCGCATTCTCGTCTTCGAGTTCGAGCGACCCGACGCCAACACGACCATTGTCGCCGAACTGTTCGGCCAAGGCAACATCGCGGTGCTCGACGAACACGGCGACGTCGTCCAGAGTCTCGAAACCGTCCGACTCAAGTCTCGGACCGTGGCACCGGGTGCCCCCTACGAGTTCCCCGACTCGCGGATCAACCCCCTCTCGGTGGGCTACGACAAATTCGTCCGGGAGATGGAGGCCTCAACCAGCGACGTGGTTCGCACGCTCGCCACGCAGTTGAATCTCGGCGGCCTGTACGCCGAAGAAGTGTGCACCCGCGCAGGGATTGAAAAGGAGACGCCGATTGCGGAGGCCGACGAATCGACCTACCGCGCGGTGTACGACGCGCTCGAAGCGCTTGCAACTCGCGTCACAAGCGGTGATTTTGATCCCCGACTGTATCTCGATGCCGACCGCGTTGTCGACGTGACGCCGTTTCCGTTGGCCGAACGCGAGGCCGAAACCCTCGATGAGGAGGCCTACGACAGTTTCAGTGTCGCCGTCGATGAGTACTTTTTCCGATTGGATCGGTCGGCCGACGAGAGCGACAGCACCGAACCGACAACCAGTCGGCCGGATTTCGAGGCCGAAATCGCCAAACAACAGCGGATTATCGAGCAACAAGAGCGCGCAATCACGGGCTTTGACGAACAGGCCGACGAGGAACGCGCAAAGGCCGAAGCGCTGTATGCCCACTACGATGTTGTCGACGAAATCCTCTCGACGGTTCAGGCCGCCCGCGACGACGGCGTGGCGTGGGATGAGATCCGCGAAACGCTGCACGCGGGAGCCGACCAAGGCATTCCGGCGGCCGAAGCCGTCATCGACGTGGACGGCTCGAACGGCACGGTCACCATCGATGTCGGCGAGACACGGGCAACGATTGATGCGACGATTGGCGTCGAAAAGAACGCCAACGAACTGTATCAGGGGGCAAAGCGCGTCGAGGAAAAGAAGGAAGGCGCACAAGCCGCAATCGAAAACACGCGCGCGGCTCTCGAAGCGGTGAAAGCCCGGCGCGATGCGTGGGAGAGCGAGGACGCCGACGAAGGAAGTGAGGATGAGTCAACCAGCGAAACCGACACCGACGACATCGATTGGCTCTCGCGGAAATCCGTCCCGGTCAAGCGAAACGAACAGTGGTACGAGCGGTTTCGGTGGTTTCACACCACCGACGGCTACCTCGTGATCGGCGGGCGCAACGCCGACCAGAACGAGGAACTCGTCAAGAAGTACATGAGCCGTGGTGACCGGTTTTTCCACGCGCAAGCCCACGGCGCGCCGGTGACGATTCTGAAAGCGACCGGGCCGAGTGAGAAAGCAAAGGACGTCGACTTTTCGGATAAAACGCTCCAACAGGCCGCCACGTTTGCGGTGTCGCATTCGTCGGTCTGGAAAAGCGGCCAGTTCGCCGGTGACGTCTACATGGTCGATCCCGATCAGGTCTCAAAAACGCCCGAAAGCGGTGAGTTCATCGAGAAAGGGAGCTTCGTCATTCGCGGCGACCGAACCTACTTCGACGACGTGGAAGTCGACCTCGCGGTCGGCATCCAGTGTGAGCCACAAACCCGGGTCGTCGGCGGCCCAACCGCCGCAGTCGAGGCGGCCGCCGAGACCAACCTGCAACTGCAGCCCGGCAAGTATGCCCAAAACGACATGGCAAAACTGTGTTACCGGCGACTCAAAGAACGGTTTGCCGATACGACGTTCGTGCGGAAGGTCGCGAGCGCCGACCTGATTCAAGAACAGCTGCCCGCCGGTGGGAGCGAACTCATCGAGTGATCGATCGAGTGTGCGCCGGCGATTCGCCGCGACGGAGAGATATAAAACCCACGAGGCCCTTACCTCACTAAATGCTGCGCGCGTCTCTCGGTGTCCCATTTCGAGGTGGTGATGCCATTGGGACGATACTCGTTGGGTCGGCGTTGTCTGCAATTTCAGTCGTCGCGGTTGTGCTCTGGCTCATGTTACTTGTCGTTACCCCACCGCTTGGGCTGATCCTCACGCCGATTTTACTGCTTCCGACGCTCGTTCTTCGGGGCTATCTGTTGGGCGTCGTCAAAAACGGCATTGCCAACCAGCCGGTCGCGCCCTCGTTTATCACGTGGGGAACGCTCATTCGTGATGGCGTTCGCTCGACTGTGCTCTGGGCGCTCTACCGGCTGCCGGTCGCGATTGTGGCGATGTTTACGGCGGTTGCGCTCGGTGGGAGCGCTGCGCTCGCCGCCATCGACCAGGATGCACTGAGCGTGCTCTCGACACTCATCGGAATGGTCGGCGTGCTCGTCGTGCTGTGTCTCTGGCTGCTCTCGCTGTATCTGTGGCCCGCCGCGCGCGCCGTGTTGGCCGCCAGTGGTTCGTTTCGACGCGGCGCAAATCCGTTTCGGGTGGGACGACTCGCGCTGTCTGGATCCTACGCGGGGGGCTGGTTGCTTTCCGTTGGCATTCTGGTTGGTGGGCCGCTGGTGTTGGTGCCGGTCGCCGGGGTTGGCGTTGTTTTGGGTGTTATCGAGCCGATTGTCGCGGCCGTCTGGGTTCTCGCAAGCTTGTTGTTTGTGTTTGTGCTCTGGTTCCTGCTTCGAACCGCGGCCGCGTGGGCAACCGGACGGGGTGCGGCACCGGGACTTGGAACGCTTGGCGCGCCCGTTGACCGTCCTGCACCGCTTGCAGACGAACCGGCCGTCAGCGACAAACCGGCGACGGTCTCTGACGGCGCAGCCACGGTGACTGCCCACGAACCCTCGCCGGCCGTACAGGTTGGCCGCGGCGTCGACGTGTCGACGAACGGTGACGACACACAAGGCGTGCCAACCGGCAGTCCATTGTACCCGCCGCTCAGTCTCGGCACCACGCAGCACGAGAACACGACGTCGCCGCCAGCGACGACGACCCGGACGAAACGCGAGCGAGAACGGGTCACCGACGACGAGTCATAACCCGACACTGAAAAGAGTTCACGACGAGGGGCTTTCGAGCGTCAATAGTCGACGTCGAACCCGGCGCTCGGGGAGGTGCGAATGCAGTTGTTTACGACAGCTGTGCCGCAATGTCGGCTTCGGTGATGATGCCGACGGTCTCGCCGCCCTTCGTGACCATGACGGCCTTGTAGTGTTCGAGCAGATTCCTGATTTCATCGACGGTCGCATCGGTTCCGACCGTCGGGAACGACTCGCTCATGACGTCGCTGACCGGATGATCACCGACATCCTCGCCCGCCCGAATCACGTCGCTCTGGCTGATCGAACCGACCGGAATGCCCCGCTGGATGACCGGCAACTGCGAGTAGGCCTCCTGTTTCATCGTCTGAATCGCTTCACGAACTGCGTCGTCGGGAGCGACACTGATGACCGTCTCATTCATCAGGTCGGCCGCGCGGACGACCTCGCCTTCGGCCTCATCGAGCGCGTTGACGATGCGTCTGAGTGTCGAGAGCCGCGGGTCAACATCGCCGCCCTCAATGCGGGCGATCAGCGGCTGGGAGACGCCCGCGGCCTCGGCGAGCGAGCTCTGGGTCAGCTCAAGGGCGGTCCGGCGCTCGCGGAGGTCTTGTGGCGTCGGCAGTTCCATACCTGCTGTATTACCCCAAGTTATTGAAAAGCTTTCGTCGGTGGCAGGCCCTGTCGCTGGTTGCGCAGTGGGTCGAACGGGCCTCCCTGGTCACCGACTGTACAGTGGGTCGACCGCGAGTTAGTTCTCGTCGTCGGCGTCGGTCTCGATTACGTCAATGACCGACAGCGGGACGTCACGAAGCGCGCCACCGACCTCGCTTTTCGCAATTCGACTGGCGTGTTCGACGCTGTCGGCGTTGAACACGTTGATCTCCAACATGAGGCCGACGAGTGCGGTATTGGCGGCGATGAATGCCGAGTCGAACGGCTCGCCACAGGCCGGACAGCCGGTGACGCCGACTTCGACATCGACGTACTCCTTGCCCTGTTGATTCAGTCGTTTGCCAGCGGAGCTGACGGCGACGCCGATTGCGTCGTCAATGCCGTCAACGTCACGTACCAACCATGCCGCTTCCATGGCGACGAGATAGTTGCTCATAGCTGGTCGTTGCGCCCGAGGGTTTCGTCTCTTGTGGTTCGCCCCCGACAACGAGAACCGCTTTCACGACCCGTGACAACGCGCGCCACAAATAGGCGCAAGCAAGCGAGGCCTTCGTCATAAGTTATGGCTATCTAGTCGATGAGCCACGCCGTTTACGCCGCGTGAACGCGACAGCACGGAGATTGTTGCGGTGTTCGTGGGTTTTCCAAAAATCGCAGTACAGCGCAGGGTCACAGTTGTCGACAGCCTCAGAAGATTTATATACTGGGGTGGGGGACGCTCAGGTAGACAGATGCTCAAAACCGCTTCGCGGGCCGCCGCGTTCATGCTGTACCAACTGTCGGTGCTGCTCGGAATCGTCCTGCTGCCAGTCGCGCTTGCCGCACGCCGTGTCGGCGTCCACCTGCCAGTCGGAAAGCTCCTCAACCGACTCGAATCGTTTTACACCGCACACTAAGCCGCTCGTCGGATTCGACGTTCGAGAGTGTCCCTGTGATGAGTCATGGGCGTGCCACGGAGGTACCGAAGGGTTGCATTTATCCCCACGCCGGCGCTACGAAAACCAATGAGAACTCCGACAGGCGGATTCGGTAGTGAGTTGGGTCAGGTCGACGGCGACGGACGTGGCGTTTTCGGCCCCGAACTCGGCGGCTTCACCAGCCAGGACGGCGGCCAGAACACGGCCGCTGCCGAGGATGCAGCGATGAAAACCGGGACGACGACCGTCGGCCTCAAAACCGACGAAGGCGTCGTGCTAGCGACCGACATGCGTGCGAGCATGGGCTACATGGTGTCGAGCAAGGACGTCCAGAAGGTCGAAGAGATTCACCCGACGGGCGCGCTCACCATCGCGGGGTCGGTTTCTGCTGCCCAGAACCTGATTAGCTCGCTGAAAGCCGAAGTCCGGCTGTATGAGGCCCGCCGCGGCGAGAACATGAGCATGCAGGCACTCTCGACGCTCACGGGCAACTTCCTCCGCTCGGGTGCGTTCCTCATCGTCAGCCCGATTCTCGGTGGCGTCGACGACGACGGCAGCCACATCTACTCCATCGATGCGCTCGGCGGGACGACCGAAGAGAACTACACCGTCACCGGGTCGGGCAGTCAGTTCGCCCTCGGTGTGCTCGAACAGCAGTACGAGGAAGGGCTCTCCATCGACGAGGCAAAAACCATCGCGGCCAACGCGATCAAAACGGCCGTCGAGCGCGACCTTGCCTCCGGCAACGGCATCAACGTCGCTGTCGTCACCGAAGACGGCGTCGACATCAGCCGGCACAAAAATATCGACGACGTGCGCTAAGTCGCGTTCCTGCTGACAGCGCTGTGAGCTGCCGGTTTTCGGCCACCGTTTTTGAAACAGAGAGCGGTCGCTCCGTGCGGGAGATCAGCGGCTACGGGTCGGGCCACGCGGTGAAATCGCCGCCGATGATCGTTTCGGACTGTCGGTCGATGTACCGCCGTTGCATGCGTTCGATTGCCTCGGCAAACAACGCGCCGTCGTCGAGTTCGGCGCGCACGGCCTGTCGTTTCCACGCCGCCGGCGTCAGTTCGGTTTCGACCCGCCACGAAAGCGGTTGGAGATACGAGTCGACCGCCTCGGGCGGAAGGCCGACCGCGCGAAGCCCTTCGGCAGCGTGTTCGAGCAGGTCGGTCAGAAGCAACTCGATGTCGCCCGTTTCGGTGCCATCGGCGAGAATCCATCGCATGTCGGCGTCGATGCCGTCGCGAACCGCGGCGTAGAAGTTGTCGCGAGCGGCCGTCCACGAGAGCCCCGAAACCGGATGCTCGGTTCGCGTCAACCCCTCCATCGCGCCGGCAAACGCCGCGGTGAGCGCCATCGAATCGCGAACCGTTGGCTGGGCGGG
>LKMS01000063.1 GCA_001563965.1 Haloferacaceae archaeon PL-Br10_E2g29
CCACGTTGCCAACGGTCGAGGCAACGAGAAACCGACTCCGCGGATAGTCGCTCAGTCCGGCCGGGATCGCCGACAACCCGCGAATGCCGGGAACGAGGTTGCAGATGACGATGCCGACGCCGCCGTAGCGCTCGAACGCGCGGTCGACAACGCGGAGTCGCCGTTTGCCAACCCGTTTTTCGATCTGTTCGGGGAACCGTGCGAGCGCGGGAACCCGTCGTCTGAGCCCGAAAAACTCGGGGGCGTCGTCGTCGAAGCCGCGGTAGAGCGTCCACTGGCCGACGGTTGCCGCCAGCGTACAGACCACTGTGATCGCGACGAGTACGACACCCATTGGCCGGACAATCGCGATGTAGGCGACGAACACCGCCGTCGGCTGGAGCAGTTTGCCGACGATGACGCCCTCGAAGTAAAACAGCGCGACCAACAGGGGGACGCCCACCGCGAGCACGAACGGCAACACGGTGTCGACGGCGGCATCGGCGACCATACGACCCCTTCTCCCTGCGGCCTGTTAGCTGTTGATGTCGACTCCGTGGCTCACTCCCGTGGCCTCCTCCGCGCTACACGTGTTCGTCGAGAAACGCCACGATCTCGCGGTAGGCCTCGATTCGGTTGTCGAGTTTGCTGATGCCGTGGCCCTCGTCGTCGAAGAGCAGTTTTCGAACGGGCACCTGCGTGCTCGCCTTGTCGGCGATCTGTTCGGCCTCCGAGACTGGCACCCGCGGGTCGTTTTCGCCGTGCAGCACGAACAACGGGGCCGACAACCGGTCGACGCTGTTGATCGGCGAAATCGAGTCGAGAAACGCCCTATCCTCTGCGAGCGAGCCGTACTCGGCTTCGCGGAGCGCGCGTCGCCACTCGCCGGTGTTTTCGAGAAACGTGACGAAGTTGGCGATGCCGACGATGTCGACGCCGGCGGCCCACCGGTCGGGGTACTCGGTCATCGCGGCCAACACCATGAAGCCGCCGTAGGAGGCTCCCATCGCGACGATCCGGTCGGGATCGACCGCGGGATGATCGACGAGCCAGTCGACGGCGCTCTCGATGTCGCGAACCGAATCCATCCGCTTTTCGACGTCGTCGAGCGCGGCATACTCTCGGCCGTAGCCCGACGAGCCGCGAACGTTCGGCTCGAACACGCCGTAGCCGTGCGCCAAGAGATACTGTTTGACGCCGCTGAACGATGGCCGGCGCTGGGACTCGGGGCCGCCGTGGATGTCGACAATGACGGGCGTCTTGCTGTCGCCGGTTTCGTCGTCGGGCAGCGAAAAGAACGCGGGAATCTTTCTTCCGTCGAAGGTGGGATATGTCACCAACTCGGGGTCGACGAACGTTTCGGGGTCGATGCCGGCGGTTCCCGCGCGGGTCCACCGTGTCGCGCCGCCGGTGGCGATGTCGACGACCCAGACGTTCGCGTTTCGGGTTCGACTCGTCACCGTGACCGCAATTCGCTCGCCAGCCGGGTCGAAACTGATGCCGCCGGCGACGCCATCGGGCAGGTCGGGCGTGGGAAACGGCTCGATCCGGTCGGGCGCGGCGAGTTCGCCCGCCGTGAACTCCGTGGTGCCTGCGACGTTGCGGCCGTAAATTATTCGCCGGCTGTCGTGGTCGATGGCAAACCCGCCGACGTTCCACTCATCGTCCGCGTGATGGTCGCGGTCGGCGGTTTCGACGACCGAAAACGTGCCCGTTGCGACCGAGAGTCGTTCGAGTCGCAGTGTGTCAGTCGCGCGGTCGGTGACGAGGTAGATGTTCTCGCCGTCGGGGCCCCAACTGGCGCTGCGGTAGCGAACGTCGCCCGCGCGCTCGGTCAGGTGCGTTCGCTCGCCGGTGGCGACGTCGACGACCGAGAGCTCCTGATCGTACCCCGAGTACGAGCGCACGACGAGCAACTGGCTGTCGTCGGGACTCCACCCGGCGACGTGGAGCCACCCCTCGCCGTCGACGACGCGGGTGGCCGTGTCGGGGTCAGCTGCCCGCGGCTGCGTGTAGACATCGAACACCGCGTTGTCCCGGCGGTTCGAGGTGAACGCAAACTGCTCGCCGTCGTGACTCCAGCCGCCCCACCGGTGTTTTGCGTCGGGCCGGTCGGTCAGCGGCTCGATCTCGCCGGTCGCCACCGACAGCCGATGCAGCTGGGTTCGTTCGTTGCCGCCGGCGTCCATCCCGAAAATTAGCTCCTGGTGTTCGGGCGAAAACGACGCGAACGTCACGCGCTCGTCGAAGCTGGTGTGCTGAGTGGGCCACTCGCCGGGCGCGGTGAGGCTCCACACCTGCGCGGTGCCCGTCGTGTTGAGCCGAACCGCAAGCCGCTCGCCGTGGGGGCCGAAACTCGCACCCATGGCGCTGCGAACGTTGAGATAGCGCTCGATGTCGTGCATACTGGATTCTCTCGTGCTGGCGGCAAACCGTTTCGGGTCGATTGCGTGGGTCATTCCCCGTCACCACATCGATAGGTCGCCAAACCGCGTGGATTTTTACCCGACCCGTTCCTCGCTTCGTCCATGCGTGTCGCGCTCGTCTCGATGGACACTCACCACCGGCGTGACACCGCCGAAATCCGCAGACGGTACCGACTTGCTCGACGCCTTTCGGCTCGCGGTCACGAGGTTCTGATTCTGTGTCGGCGCTGGTGGGAAGGCGACCTACCGACGTTCGAACAGGACGGCATTGCGTACCACGCGGTCGTCGGCGACGACGCGGGCCGCGGGTTCGCCTCGAAACTCCCGTTTGTGGTTCGCCGTGCCGATCCCGATGTGGTTCACGTGCCGAACAGCCCGGTTGCCCACGGCCGGGCCGCAGCCACCGCCTGCCGCCTGCTTCGTGTGCCGCTGGTCGTCCGCTGGTGGCAACCCGATCCCGCCGGGAGCGACGCGGCCCACCGGAAACTCGCCCGTCGGGCCAGCCGGGTGATCGCCCCCTCGCAACTCATCAAAACCCAGGTTCGTGAGCACGGTGTCGATCCGGGTGACATCACACTCATCCCCGAAGGAATCGACTTTTCGTTGATCAGAGAAACCGAGCCGGACGACCGGTTCGACCTCGCACACAGCGGGACGCTCGACGCCGAGAGCAACGTCGAAACCTTCCTGTTGGCGCTGGCTGAACTCCGACAGCGCGACTGGCGCGCCGCGGTCATCGGCGACGGGCCGGCGCTCGACGACGCCAAACGAACCGCGGCGGATCTCCGCATCGACGACCGGATCGAGTTCGTTGGCGACGTTTCCGACGAGAGACGGGTGGCGATTCTTCGGGGGGCACACGCCTTTGCGCACACCGCCGAAGTCGCGCCGTTTGCGACCGAGCTGCTGTGGGCGCTCGCGTGTGGCTGTGTCGGCATTGCGCAGTACGGCATTGGATCGGCCGCCCACGAACTCGTCGAGGAGAAATCACGCCTGCCCGACACGCGCGGGCAACTCGTCTCCTCGCCACAGGAGCTTGCGGCGGCACTCCGCGAGGCGGGTTCGTTCGAGCGCCGGACGATCGACGAGGCGTACGCTCGCTACGATCACGAAACGATCACGAGCCAGTACGTTGGCTGCTACCGAACGGCAATCGATGACTACGGGCTGTTGTAATCGGGGATCCCGACTCAGGCGGTGTCTTCGTAGTTGCCGCCGTACTTGAGGAAAAAGAACGCAAAGCCGAGCGTCGAGACCATCGCAACGAACGTCGCGACACCAAGCGTTCGCGCCGAGTCGGGAATCTGTGGTGCGCCGCCACCACCGCCACCGCCGGCGTCGGCCGTTGGCACGTCGTCGCCGACGGCGACCTCGCCAAACATCTCCACCGGAATGTGTGGGGTACAGTGGTACGACGTGATTCCCTCGTGGTCTTCGGTGAACTCGAACTCGTAGGTGAACCCCTCTTCAGCGGTGAGGTCGCTCGCGAGCTCGGCCGGGCCGTCTTCGGCTTCGACGTTGTGGTCGCCGCCGTTGCCGGTCCACTCCCACGTCACGGTCGTGCCGGGATCGATCCAGATGCCGGCCGGACTGAACGCCACGTCGCCGCCGTTGCCTTCCGCGCCGACCATCACCGTTACCTCGTCCTCTCCACGAAGGTCCTCGTGGCCGCCGTCGACGTCCGCGCTGTAATCCCACTCGGGCATCTCCTGGGCAGCGACCGTGTTCGCCGTGGCGCTTGCGGCACCCGCCGCGGCGGTTGCGCCGGCGGCCGCCCGGAGGACGCCTCGCCGTGAGACCGGGTCGTTATCGCTCATACAGAGAACGTAGAAGCCGATGGTAGTCAATACTTTGGTTCCCCGTCGGGACTGCGGGCCATCGATAGTGTGGTCTGTGTGCGTTGTCACGACTGGCAGTTCCGCAACCCTTTTGTCGCAGATAGCGCCACGTAGGAGTATGTCAGACGTAGAACGCGAGCTTCGCGAGCAGTTCACGGCGGCCTTCGAGGGGGCGAACTATCCGGTGACCGGCCAGATGGACCTCGTTCCCGCGCTGCCCAACGGCCCGGGCACGACGTTCACCGCGGGCGACCGAACCATGAGCGCGATGGAGTTGGCGACGACGCTCAACGGCCACCAGTCGTTCCCCTACGAGAGCGTTGAAGCGCTCGTCGACGACGCGATTGCGGGCCTGAAAGCCGAAGGCGTGCTGTGATCATCGCACACAAATCCCTTTCGCGCTGAATCATCCCGAGCGTTTCTTTAGCGCTGAAATCCAACCATGGATGTGCTTTCATCGCTGTCGAGGCTGTTGCCCCCCGGCCTTTTTCAGATAATCCCGCCCTGGCTGTTTTTCGGCCTTCTTCTCGGCGTTGGTGCCTCCCTGCTCGTCGCGGTCGTGTTTGTGTTCGGGAGTCGATTGTTTCCGAACCCGACCCCTGGCGGCCCTCGCGTCGACGGCTCGCTGCGGCGACACGCCGAACTCCGTCGGTACCTCACCGCCATCGACGAGCCATTCATCGAGGAGTACACCCACGGCGAGTTCACGATCGCGTTTTATCTGCCCGATCGGGACGTGGCGATCACGTTCGATCCACGGGTGTTTTTCGGCCTCGATTCGACCGAGACGTTCGTGATTCTCTGTGAGGACGAGATGCCGGTCGCCCAACTCGGCAGTCGACTCCCGTTTGACGTACCGACTGACACACGTGCGCCCACAGGCACCGGGTCGGTCGATCTGGCGCTTGTCGCGGCCTACGACGAACTCGGCCTCCAGCCGGGAGCGTCGCCAGAGGACGTCCGTCGGGCGTACCGCGAGCGCGCCAAGGAAACACATCCCGACCGCGGCGGCTCGTCGGCAGCGTTCAAACAGCTCCAAGCGGCCTACACAACGGTTAAAGACCACACTGATGGGTCGAATCCGCAGTAGGCTCGCTCAGTTATGTTCGGCCGATCACCCACAGAATACGCCTCCGGTTCCGACCGCACTCACGCCGATGGCGACGTCTCAGATTCCGCCACCGTCAACACGTCGTAGTCGGCGTCGCCGTCGCGGAGCGCGTCGGTCACGCGGCCAACCGAATCGGTCGAGGCGACGACCACGGCCCGCATGCCGACCGCCGCGGCCGACGCTGCAACCTCGCCGGCAGCGACCGTGACCGCGGGCTCGACATCCGCGCTTCGCAGCGAGACAACGCCTTCGACGTCGCCGGCAACGACGAGGTCGGCCTCAGCGCAGTGGGTGCACAAACGGTCGACGTCGACTGCGCGGCTGCCACCGCCGCGAGCGGGTGGCACTTGCACGACGGCGACCGAGCCCGCATCCATCTCGATGACGCCCTCGAATGAGGTGATGCTCACGTCGGTGTCGGCGTCGGCGTCGGTCGTGGCGACCCCGGTCGCGGGACCCTCGTGGCCGGGTGTGGCATGGAGCAAGCCGTCTCGCACCGAGAGGGTGACCTCGTCGCCAGCGTCGATGTCGGCGGTCGCGATTGCGGTGTCCTCTCGAACCGAGCCCAACACGTCGTCGGTGACGTGGTCGGCGTAACGCTGGAGCGCGGTGGCCTCCTGAAACAGCCAGTCGACGCCCTCTTTGGTGATCGAGTAGCGCGACCGGCCCTCTTTGGTCACGAGGCCGTCGTCAACGAGGTCGCGGATGTACTCGCTGACCGCTTGGCTGGTGACGCCGACCGCCTCGGCGATCTCTCCCTGGCTCACCGCCGGCTGGCGGTCGGCGATCTCGACGAGCACGCGGAACCGGGTGGCCGTTCGTTTATCCGAGAGGGCGTCGCTCATACCGGCCTGTTTCGGTGGCAGCCTAAAAAGCCCGCCGGGGTCGACGATGCGTGCGTCCATGTCAACGGTGCAGACACCGCGAGAGATCGCGCAGTCGACCACTCTCGGCCGTGGAGTTTTGGCCGTCGCCAGTGAACACCATCCAATGAGCGAGGTGCCACCTGCGGCCGCAGACTACCGGTTTCGCGACCGCGCGGTCTACCTCACGAGTACCGAGACACTCGTGCTTGCGGATCTCCACATCGGTCGCGACGGCGCCTCCGAGGTGTCGGCCTCGCTGGAACCAACCGATGATCTCGTTGGCCGACTCACCACGCTGCTCGCGTTCTTCGAGCCGGGCCGCGTTGTTTTTGCGGGCGACCTGCTCCATCAGTTCTCCCGCGTGAGCGACGCAGCGCGCGAGACGGTCGACACCCTCCGAGCCGCCTGTCTGGACGCCGGAGCCGACCCCGTTGCGGTCGCGGGAAATCACGACACGCGACTCGCCGACTGCTGGCCCACCGCGGTTCACGATTCAGTTATGCTCGACGACGAAACCGTGGTCTGTCATGGCCACGAGGAACCGGCAGCAAGCGGCATGCGGTACATTATTGGCCACGATCACCCCGCCATCACCATCGAGGGCGTTCGCCGCCCGTGTTTTCTCTTCGGCGAGGCGACGTACCGCGGGGGCGACCTCCTCGTGTTGCCGGCGTTCACCCGACTCGCCGGCGGTGTCGAAGTCAACAACCGCCGCAGCGACGAGTTTCAGTCGCCGCTCGTGACGGACCTTGGCTCGCTGCGCCCGGTCGTCGCCGACGCTGCTGACGCCGATCCCACCGACGTCGACGCCGCCGCCCGTGGTTCTCGCGACGACGCTGCTGACGCCGGTGGAACCATGGCCACGTCGTTTGCCGACCCGCTGTGGTTTCCGCCGCTTGCCTCGTTTCGTCGGTTGTTGTAGGCGGTGAGTCGTGTTTGCTCTGTACGTTCCGTATACGATGATGACGCAGCCGGGCGGTTTTGTTAACATTCCCAATCAAATTCGTAACTAATTATAATGTATCTCACTCTGTATGTGCATATGGATCATGGAAGCCGCACGACTCAACGAGTATACCCACGACATGGGTGAGGCGCTGGACATCGAGGAAACTGACCGACCGACCGCCGAGCGGGCGAATCACGTCGTCGTCGAGGTCGAAGGGGCGGGCTGGTGTCAGACGGACAACCACATCATCGAGGGAATGTGGACCGACTACGTCGAACAGACGCTGCCGATGACGCTCGGCCACGAGAACGCCGGCGAGGTCGTCGAAGTCGGCTCCGAGGTTCGAACTGTCGAAGTCGGCGATAAGGTAATCTGTCATCCCGTGATGACCTGTGGCACCTGTCGGCCGTGCCGTCTCGGCGAGGACATGCACTGTGAGAACCTCTCGTTTCCCGGCCTGACGACCGACGGCGGCTTCGCCGAGTATCTGCTCACCTCCGATCGTGCGGTCATCCCGCTTCCGGAGGGCGCGGACACGACGACCATCGCGCCGCACGCCGACGCCGGCATTACCGCCTACCACGCCGTCAAAAAGGCGACCGCCAAACTCAACCCCGGCGACACCGCCGTTGTCATCGGCGTTGGCGGCTTGGGCCACATCGGCCTGCAGTGTCTCAACGCCATGAGCCCCGTCGACATCGTCGCTCTCGACATCAAAGAAGAGGCCAGAGAGCTCGCCGGCAGTCTCGGTGCCGACTACGCGCTCGATCCAACCGAGGGCGACGTGGTACAGGAAGTGATGGATCTCACCGACGGCGTCGGTGCCCACCAGATCATCGACTTCGTCGGCCGCGACGAGACGACCGAGTTGGGCCCACAGCTCGCAACGGGCAACGCCGACCACCACATCGTCGGCTACGGCGGCCACATCCACGAACCCGCCCAGACGCTCGTCAGCGGCGAGTTCGCCTACCGCGGTACGCTGGTCGGCAAGTACGCCGAACTGCAAGAGCTGATGGCGCTGGTTGACCGCGGCGACGTCGACCTCCACACCTCGCAGTACGGCCTTGACGACGTCAACATGGTCGCCGAAAAACTCGAACACGGCGAGATCGAGGGGCGCGCGGTTATTACGCCCTAACTCGG
>LKMS01000064.1 GCA_001563965.1 Haloferacaceae archaeon PL-Br10_E2g29
AGATCGATGAGCCGTTTGTGGACGCGCATCTCCCAGTGCTCCCACGTCGCAGTTCCTTCGCCGTCTGGCGACTTTCGCGCCGGAATGTTCAGCTTCTTGGTCGGCAGCGGAATCGGACCGCTGAGGCTGACACCGGTTTTTTCGGCGATCTCGCGAACGTCGTCGCAGATGTCGTCGAGGTCCTCGGGGCTCGTGCCAGCGAGGCGGACGCGTGCTTGCTGCATTTATCGCTCGTTGACTTCGAGCACCTTGCCAGCCGCGATGGTCTGGCCCATGTCTCGGACAGCGAAGCTGCCGAGCTCCGGAATTTCGCCGGATGGCTCGATGCTGAGCGGTTTCTGTGGTCGAACGGTCACGATTGCGGCGTCGCCCGACTTGATGAAGTCAGGGTTCTCTTCGGCGACCTCACCCGTGGCGGGGTCGAGCTTCTGATCGATCGACTCGATCGTACAGGCGACCTGCGCGGTGTGGGCGTGGAAGACGGGCGTGTAGCCCGCGGTGATCACGCTTGGGTGCTGCATCACGACAAGCTGGGCCGTGAACGTCTCTGCGACCTTTGGTGGGTCGTCGGCTGGGCCACAGACGTCGCCGCGGCGGATGTCGTCCTTGCCAATGCCGCGAACGTTGAAGCCGACGTTGTCGCCGGGGCCAGCGCTTGGGACTTCCTCGTGGTGCATCTCGACGGTTTTGACCTCGCCGCCGACGTCGGATGGCTGGAACGAGACGTTGTTGCCCGCTTCCAGCGTTCCGGTCTCGATCCGTCCGACGGGGACGGTACCGATACCCGAGATGGTGTACACGTCCTGAATTGGGAGTCGGAGCGGCGCGTCCGTTGGCGGCTCGACTTCCGGCAGGTCGTTGAGTGCTTCGAGCAGGGTGTGGCCGTCGTACCAGTCGGTGTGCTCGGAGCGCTCGGCGATGTTGTCGCCCTCGAACGCCGAAATCGGGATGAACTCGGCGTCGTCCGTGTTGAACCGAACCTGCTTGAGGAGTTTCGAGACTTCCTCTTTGACCTCGTTGTAGGTGTCTTCGCTGTAGTCGACAACGTCCATCTTGTTGACGCCGATGATCAGTTCGTTGATCCCGAGCGTGCGAGCGAGGAAGACGTGCTCGCGGGTCTGCGGCGCGACACCGTCGTCGGCGGCAACGACGAGCACCGCGTTGTCAGCCTGCGAGGCACCGGTGATCATGTTCTTGACGAAGTCCCGGTGACCAGGGCAGTCGACGATCGTGAAGTAGTATTTGTCGGTGTCGAACTCCTGGTGGGCAATGTCAATGGTGACACCACGCTCGCGCTCTTCGGCGAGGTTGTCCATCACGTAGGCGAACTCGAATCCGCCCTTGCCCTTCTCTTTGGCTTCTTCTCTGTGCTGTTCAATCACGTGTTCGGGGACCGATCCTGTTTCGAACAGGAGTCGTCCCACGAGCGTGCTTTTTCCGTGGTCGACGTGGCCGATGATGGCCAAGTTCTGGTGCGGTTTGTCACTCATGGTAAGTAACGCGCTAAGGCGCTATGTGAGGGTTCTTTCGACTGTTTCCCGTAAAACCATTTCGATACGCTGGCCCCAGCAGCCCCGCGCCGTCTTGCGGTTTGTGGGAGCACATCACACAGCAACGGACAACTGGTTTGCGATAAACCCACCCGCCGAACCACCCAGTGCGATACCATTTTTATGTCTCGGCTCCCGACTCACCACAATGAGTGGCATCCGGCAGACCCGCACACTCGTGGTTGTCTGCGGGCTGTTGTGTGTAGTTGGTGTTGTTGGTGGGTTCGCTCTGAGCGGCGGCGTTGTGACCGCGTCCGACGCGAATGATGAACTCACCACGACCGAGCTCCCGTCCCAACTCGACGGCGACGCCGACGCCATCCGACTCACTGTCGAACTCGACGAGGACGGCTCGGCCGCGTGGACTATCGAGTTCTGGCAGGTGCTCGAGGATGACGACAGCGAGGAGGCATTCGAGTCGCTCCGCGCGGACATCGAAGACGACCCCGACAGCTACACTGCCGACTTTGCCGAGCGGATCGACGAGACGGTCGCCACCGCAGAAGACACAACCGGCCGTGAGATGCAGGCCGACGGGTTCGACATCGAAACCGAGCGACAGTCGCTCACGATGGAGTACGGAATCGTCCGCTACTCGTTCGATTGGGAGGGATTCGCCCGCGTTGACGGCGACACGATCCACGCGGGCGATGCCATCGACGGACTGTTTCTCGACGACACCAGCCGGTTGCGCATGAGTTGGCCCGACGGCTACGAGCGACAGTCGGTCGACCCCGACCCCGACGAGAGCCGGTCGAATTCGGTGCTCTGGCGCGGCAGCGACACGGAGTTTCTGACCGGCGAGCCACGGCTGGTTGTTGCGCCTGCTGATGGGACAAGCCTCACCGTTGTCGCCGTCGGCCTCACCGTCATCCTCGTCGTCGTGGTCGCAACGTGGCACTACCAGCGCCGCCGTGACGACGCAATATGGATGCGTGGCGAGCACACCCAAACAGCCCAAACCGAGCCCAGCGCGGCGGCTGCAGGAAGCGAAGAATCGGCGATGCAAACAGCTGTAGACGAAACGACGCCGGGCCAGTCGGCGCCGACTCAGTCGAAGCCAGAGCCACCTGAGTCACACTCGGCTGCATCCGCTGCCGACGATGCAGCGTCGCCACCGGCGGTCACCTCGATCGACCCCTCGCTCATGAGCAACGAAGAGCAGGTCGTTGCGCTGCTTACCGCAAACGGCGGCCGGCTCAAACAACAGACGGTCGTCGCCGAACTCGGCTGGACGGAGGCGAAAACCAGCAAGGTCGTAAGCGCACTCCGCGATGCCGGTGAGATCGACTCGTTCCGAATCGGCCGCGAGAACGTCCTCCGGCTGGCCGAAGACGACACCGACGGCAGTGGCTCGGGAAGCGACCTGAAACCCGAGTAATCCGGCGAAATTCCGGGCAACTGGGGTCGACGGTCAACACAGTATATGTGGATATGAGACAACGTCATGGTATGAATACCCGACTGAACACGCGACTCATTGCGCTGCTGGTCGTGCTGGCAATGCTGACGGTCCCGCTCGGTGTGGCTGCCGTTGGCGCTGACGATATCGCACAGACCGAGACTGCTGTGGCGAACGAGTCGACTGGCGATGACGACAGCGACGACGACCGTGACACCGCAGACGGTAACGCAAGCCCCGGCGCACAGCTCGGCGGCGCGATCGGCGTCCAACAGGCCGGTCTCGACGGCGACCTTGACGATCGGCGGTTCGGCCTCCGGATCGCTGCCGCCGACAGTGACGCCGAACGCGCCGACATTATCGAAGAACGCATCGAAAATCTTGAACGGCGACAGGCCGCCCACGAGGAGCGGCTGGCCGAACTCGACGCGGCCCGTGGGGCCGGCGAGATGAGCGAATCAGCGTACCAGGCGCGCGTTGCCGCGCTCGTCGCCGAATCCGGAGCGACCGAGCGCGCGGCCGCCCAGACGGCCAGCAGCGCGAACGACCTGCCCGAAGAACGGTTGGCTGAACGCGGGATCAACGTGACTGCACTCGAACAGCTTCGGACCAATGCGGCCGGCCTCGGCGGTGAGCGGGCGAGTGAAACCGCTCGCGACATTGCCGGTGAGTCGGTTCGGACGCCCGGATGGACAACCGCAGTGGGCGATCGAACTGGCGACGCCGAGCCGCGGTTTGACAACGAAACGGTCGGTGACGATACAGTCACCACCGAGAGCGAACCCACGGAAAGTGACCGACAACCGGGCGACCGAGAGCGAGCGTGACCGACCCGTAGCGCTCGGCGGTTCATTGTTCGCAAACTAACACACACGGGACGACTGGTCAAATCTGCGTCGTCGCCGAAACCGGCGCAAATCTACTCGGCGAGTCGACTTACATCCGACAGCACCGCGGTCGCCGTTTCTGGACCGCCCGCACCGCGTCCGCTGATGTTGAGCCGGCCGGCATGGGTCGTCTCCAACTGAACGATGTTGAGCGTGCCCGTCACCGACAGCGGACCGTCATCCGGCACGAGTCGTGGAGCCACACTCACGCCCTCGGGCGTTGATTCGCCGATAAGGCGAATCGTTCGGCCGTCTTCAGCAGCCAGTTCGAGCGCCGTTCCCGGAATATCAGTGATTCCCTCGACGGTCGCATCGGCCAGCGTGAACTCCTGGTTCCCATCGGCGAGCACGTTCGAGAGGATGACGAACTTGAGTGCGGCATCGATTCCCTCGACATCGAACGTCGGGTCGGCTTCGGCAACCCCGAGGTCTTGGGCCTCTGCCAACACGTGCTCGTAGTCGAGGCCCTCGGCGGCCATCCGCGAGAGAATGAAGTTCGCGGTGCCGTTGAGCACGCCGCGGGCAGCGGTGATGTGTGTCGCACCGAAATCCTCAATCGTCGAACAGATCGGAATGGCTCCGCCAACGGTCGCCTCAAACCGAATCCGGCCCTCGCTTGCGGCTTCGGCCGCGCGGAGTTCGCTGTAGCGTTCGGCGACCGGCCCCTTGTTGGCGAGTACGACGTGTTTGTCGCGGTCGAGCGCGCTGACGACGTGCGAAAAGCCGGGTTCGGCGTCGCCAAGCGTTGTCGGCGTCGCCTCGACGAGCACGTCGTAGTCGGCCGCAAGCGCCGCGTCGGGGTCGCTCTCGCCAACGGTTCCGGTCTCGCGCTTGCGATCCAACACGGCCGGGGTGTCGACACCGCCGGCGTCGACAACGGCTGATGAGGAGTCCGCAACCGCGGTGACGGTGTGGCCGTACTCCTCGGCGAGTTCGATCACTGAGCGACCGACCGCGCCAACGCCGAGCACGGCGAGTCGAGCGCCGCTCATTGGCTCGCCTCCGTGAGCGGTTCGATGACGTGTAGCCCCTTCTCGTCGGCAATCTCGCGAAGCTTCGAGAGCGCATCACCGTTCGTTCCCGACCGGGTTTTGAGCCGAAGTCGTGCGCTCGACGTCTCATCGCGTCCACGCGGGGCCGACAGCGAGAGGTCGGTCAGCGAGGCGTCCGAACAGGACTCGATCTGTCGCAGCGTATCGGACAGATCGGTGTCGACGAGGTGGCCGATCAACAACACGACGAGCTCTTCGTCATACCGCTCCGAACCGGCCTGAATCACGTTGACGCCGGCGTCGCGCAGTGAGCCGACAATGGTTTCGAACCGATGTGGCGCACACGAGACGTCGACCTCGACGGGGATGTGTCCGCGTGGCGTGAGATTCCCGCGTTCGTGATAGATCGAGAGCAGGTTGCCGCCGGCAGCCGAAATTGGCTCCAGCGCACGGAGCAGCTCGCCGGGTTCGTCGACGAGTTCGAGCCGAATCGTGTGCGTCTGAGCCTCGCTTTGCGTGTCAGTCATCGGTGTGCCTCCGGGGCTGTTGATCGTGGACACGACGGCTGTGTTGTCGCCGACAGGGCGCAAGTGGCCTGTCGTGCGGTGCTGCTCCGTCGGAAGCCGTTGGTGTCCATCCGCATACGAGTAATGAGTGTTTCCGGCGGCTATAAGAGTTCGTCGAAGGCGTGTCTCGTTTTGTTGTCGCGACCGGCGACAAACACGACACGGACGATGCGAAAAAACACCGGCGATGATACACGGTTCCGCGAGCGAGGGCTTAGCAGGGAACAAAGAGAAGACCCACAGCGAGGACGACACCGTAGACGGCATGGAACAGGCCGAACATCGCCGCCGCCTTCGGTTCGGGCTCCATTGCCAACACGACGCGCATCCAAAAGACCATCCCGACGACGGTCAGCACGGCCGCAAAGCCGAGTGCCCAGAGCAGTGCTCCCGCGAGCGTGTCGACACCAAGCCCGGCGGCTGCGGTCGCTTCGGGCAGTCAGTCGGAGGAGGGCCTGGACCAATGAGCAGTGGAACGGGCTCGGAGACACCGCGCGACTGGTCGACGCTGATGGGCAACGGGTGTGAACCCGAGGCAGGTGCGACTGACGCGGTTGCCGGTCCCTCGATTTCGGTGCTGTTGCAGACGGTGTTTAGACTTCGCTCGCAGGATCTGGCGACCTACAACGCGCTCGGCGACCACCCTGGCGCGTCGACTAAAGAGCTGGCGGCCGCGGTCGACCGCGACCGGAGCAATGTCAACCGGTCGCTCACACGCCTCACCGAGGCTAGACTGGTGTGTCGACAGCGTCGCCTCCTGGATCAGGGTGGCTACTTTTATGCGTATTTCGTCGAGTCGGGTGGAGCCGTCAAAACTCGACTCACCGACGCGCTTGGTCGGTGGGCCGACACGGCCGAGGCGACAATCGAAAGCCATCAGTGGGACGACGAACGGAGCCAGTCCGTCTGAGGCGGTTATGCAACACAGCTACCAAACACCCCCTTGACATAATGGCTGGCCGTCGTAGGGGTCGTATGTCGACTCCCACAGTCCGCTGGAACCGGTACGGTGGTGTTGCAATCGCGGTGCTTGGCTTTGTTATCACGCGGCAGTTCGTCGCCGAAACGGTCCAAACCGAAAGCACAGCTGCCTTTCTGTTGGTGAGTCTCCCGCCGCTCGTCGTCGGCCTCGGCATGACGGTGTACGGTGTCGTGCTTGCAGTCGGACAGTTTTCGTCCGTTTACGTCCGAACCGTGACGCTGTGGTGTGGGCTCGGCACGCTGGTTGCGGCTGGTTTGGTCGCGGTCACACAGCTCACGATGAGCTACGGTAGCGCGGTCGACCTGCTTGCGAGCTCTCAGCCGCTGGTCGCCAACATCGTGTTGAGCGGCGCTGTCGCAGGGATTGTCGTCGGGGATCGGTCGGCGGCAAACACGCGCAAGCGACGCGAAATCCAGCGCACTGCCAACCGAGCGGCGCTCGTCAACCGGCGGCTCAGACACGACGTGCTCAACGCTGCGGCCATCATCGACGGCCACGCCGACCTGCTGGCAGCCGACCCCGGTCGAACCAACTCAGTTCGGGCGATCACCACCGCCGCTGCCCGGATCACCGACACGATAGAGGAGGTCGGCCAGATCGCCACTCCGAACGAGGACGCCGAACTGTCGACCGTCCAGCTCGACCCACAGCTGTCGGCGGCGGCCGACGACTGTCTCGACGCCTATCCGGACTGCTCGGTCACAGTCGAATCGATTCCCCCGGAGCTGACGGTGACTGCCGACGAGCGACTCCGCTTGGTGTTCGAGGAACTTCTCGTGAACGCCGTCAAGTACAGCGGCGAGGGCCCGATCTCGATCCAGGTCGAGACGACTCCCCAGTCGGTGGGAATCTCTATCGTCGACGGCGGCGAGGGGTTGGACGACCAGCAGCGGGCACTGCTCGAAGCCGGGCGGTTTCCGGAGTACGACGATCCGAACGCCGGCTTCGGCCTCCAGGTCGTTCGTCTGCTGGTCGACCGCTACGGTGGCCGGATCACCACCACGGAGGGTGCCGACGACTCCCACCGGGTGACGGTCTGGTTGCCACGCTACGCCCAGTCGGGGTCGGTCGTCGAGCGAACCGGTCTGCGGGTGCCAACCATCGGGCGAGCGATGACTGCCGGGCTCATCGCGGGCGTGGCGATGGGCGGGCTCTATCAGGCGACGACGGGAACGATGCCGGTTATCGGCGCGCTGTACGGCGTTTCACACATCGGAATCGGCTGGCTCACCCACCTGTTTCATAGCGTCATTTTCGCGCTGGTGTTTGCGACCGGCTGTCGACTGTTCGATATCGAGCAGTACATTTCGTCGCTTCCGCAGGCCGCAGCGGTGGGGGTTGGGTGGGGGGCCGTCCTCTGGTTTGTCGCCGCCGGCTTCGTCATGCCCGCGTGGCTGCTGGCGATTGGCCAGCCGGCCACCCTGCCGACGCTGGAACCAATCGGCCTCGCTGCCCACACGCTCTGGGGACTCACGCTCGGCGGCAGCTACCTCCTGCTCGGTCGCTCCGGGCGGTTCGAGCGGGTGGTCGGCCGGCTGTGAGCCACCGCCGGTTCAACGAGCCCAATAAAAAGCGCCCACGCGAATCGAAACGTATCAGCACACGACGTATCAGTTGTATTTGCCGATACATATGACTAATATGAATTCGCTGTGTAGCGTTTAGCACGGAATGAATCGCGTTAACCACCACTCAAGCACGTTTTTGAGCTGTTTGTTGTCGTCTTCAGTACACTCAAATATTACTGTCTCCCGCTGTCTCTTGCCCATCGGAGACGGCTAGTGCAGTAATGACGAAACAGATTCAGGGGCGTTCTCGCCGGGCATATCTCGCTGGCGTGGGGTCGGCAGCCGCCATCGGTTTTGCGGGCTGTCTCGGCGGCG
>LKMS01000065.1 GCA_001563965.1 Haloferacaceae archaeon PL-Br10_E2g29
CGTTCTCGGTTGTGTGTGTGTTGTCGCTCATTGTATCAGTGTGGCTCTGCGATGCCCTGCACCCAGACGATACCGATGTGGAGCGCGATTAGCGCGGTGACCACGAACGGTAACACGAACACGTGCAGGATGTACATTCTGATGATCGTTGCCTCGCCGAGCGTGAAGCCACCGAACAGCAGCTGGGCGGTCCACTCGCCGACAATCGGGGTTGCCAGCGCCATCTCGACGCCGATCTGGCCGGCCCAGAAGGCCAGCTGGTTCCACGGCAGGAGGTAGCCCGTGTAGCCGAAGACCATCGAGAGGCTGATCAGGATGATGCCCAGCAGCCAGTTGAGTTCACGGGGTTCCTTGTAGGAGCCGGTGAAGTAGACCCGCAGCATGTGGAGGAACACCGCGGCGAGCATGATCTGGGCGGCCCAGCGGTGGATGCTCCGCAGCATGAAGCCGAACTGGAGATCCTGCATGATCATCCGCATCGACTCGTAGGCGATCGGGTCGCCACCGGCGGTCGCCGTCGTCCCGGGCGAGTAGTAAAACCCGAGCAAGGCTCCGGTGACGGCGGCAACGATGTACGCCAGCACCGAAAAGAATCCCAGCGAGTACAGCGGATACCAGTACCAGAACTTGTTGTCGAGGTTGTACTGCTCGGTGTGGCTCTTTGGCATCTGGAGGTTTACCTTGTAGTAGGCGTCCTCCAGTAGCTCGAGGTAGTCGACGATGCGGAACCGACGGTCGAGATAGACGAGCGTCGTCAGAAACGCTGTTTCAATCGGCGTCAAGTCCTTCGTCTTGAGCCACGCGTTATGGTCGAAGTCGTCTCGTTCTTTGAGGCTCATGTTATCGTTTGTAGTACGGGTAAACTGCGCGTTTGACGGTGTCCCACGCCTTGTCGGCGCCGATGTCGGTTCCGTCGACGTCTTCACCGTCGATGTAGAGATCCTCCCACTTGCGACGACGCTTCTTGACGATCATCACGTCCGGCAGGAACTCCTTGCGGTACAGCGCGAGAATAAAGGCGAGGTCGATGAAGATCAGTGCGAGGATCGCCCCGAGGAACTGGTTGCCGAACTCGGTGGCCGCCCATCCCGAAATCATGGCGAAAATAAAGAAGAACACGAACACGACCTCGATAACGGTCAACAGGACAATTGCGATCGCAGCCGCCGTGCTCTCGCGGGCTGGCTCGTACCGGTGGATGTCGCCGTAGGTGCTGCCAGAAGACGACATTAGCGCCTCCCTTGGCCGGTGTTCGGCGACTCGCCGTATTTCAGGACGTAGAACGTGAACACGAGGCTCACGGCAATGCCGAGAAAGCTGATAATGCCGATGTAGTGTTTCTGGAGCGGCACGCCGACATCGCTGGCGAAGTCCTCTGGCCAGCCACCGTCACCGCCGCCGGCCTCGACGGTGTCGACGTCGTCGCCGACCGCAACTGAGCCTTTCATATCGAGCGAGTCGTGTGGCGCACAGTGGTAGTCAGTGACGCCCTCGTCGTCCTCGGTGAACTCGTACTCGTAGGTGTGGCCCTCCGACGACGTGAGGTCGCTTTCGAGGTCGGCCGGCCCATCGACGGTGACGACGTTGTGTTCGCCACCCTCGCCAGTCCACTCCCACGTCACCGTCGTGCCGGGGTCGATCCAAAGCCCGGCGGGCGAAAACGCAAGTCCGCCGCCGTTTCCTTGGGCACCGACATCCACGGTGACCTCCTCTTGTCCGCGGGCGTCTTGGTAGCCGCCGTCCACGCCATCAATGTAGGGCAAATCAGCCTGCTCCTCTTGAGCGGCTACCGTTCCGCTCCCCGCGGCAACGGCCGTGGTGGCGGCGGCAGACCCTCCTGCAGTCCGAATAAAATCCCGCCGTTTCATACACTACTGAGTCAGGTCGCGGCGTGCTTAAACCCACCGACTATCACCGTCGACAAACCCCTCGCTACACGCCCTCTGTCTCGCGTTCTTGGCGCTCTTGGCCCTCCACAGTCTCACCGTCTTTCCCCGGCTGACTGGGCGGCAGATTTGGCCGCTCAATTCCTTCGATCTCGACGGCTCGAAGCCGGTTGCGATACTGCTCGGCACGGAACCGATCCGAGAGCCGGGCGTTGGCGACGAGCAAAAACAGAAAGAAGCCGACGATCGCGAACAGGCCGCCGATCACGGGAGCAACGAGCGTCTCGACGAACCGAAAGACGAACGCGACGATCAGGGCGAGTCCGCCGAGGAGTGTCATTCCAGCGATGATCTGGAGCATGAGATTGCCGAACTCGCCGGTCTGTTCGGGAACCGACTCCGGCGAGGGAAGATGGTAGTTTTCGGGCGGATCGGCAACCGCGTACTCCTCGATTGAACACATTGCGACAACGGGTTCGACATCCCGAAGAATCCCGCCGCTGCCCTCGACGGTTCCGTCGGGCGAGACGACGGCATACCCCTCGTCGGAGTACGCCAGCACGCGGTCGAGGCCGTTGGGATTGCGTTCGATCACGGCAAAAATGTCGCGGCTGGCGATCTTGTTTTTGAGGTCGGCTTCGACGCGGTCGAGCAGCCGCGTGCCGGTGATCCACGTGTCGGAATCGAATGCGACCTCCCACTCTTCGGGCGTCATTTTCGCCATATCCGCCGGCCCGAAGTTCTCGAAGTCGTATTTTTCTTCGACCGCTGCCCGGAGTTCGTCGAGGTCGCCGTCGACTTCGGGTTCGTGGGCTGTCTCGGGTGCAAGGTCGTCGGCTGGGGCCGTTTCGGTGGCTGTCTGCGGCGTCGCCTCATCGGATTCGTCCGCTACTGTGTCGTCGTGTTCCGCGGTGGCAACGCCGTCCTCGTCGTCGCGTGTCCGTCCTCCATCGGGTATCGGGTGGCCGCTTGTTCGACCTCCCCCGTCGCTGCCGGCGTTGGCTGCGGAGTCCATTACGCCGATATTGGGTCGGTATCCGTAAAGCGCTTTCCGACTCTCGGACCACTGCGATTACGACCCGCTGGCTGCGTTGTCAACGCGTTCTATTTGTAATTCGCCCCGCTCATCCGCTCGCAAATGCGGGTGCTTTAGAACCACACAGTTCCTACATCGGACAATGGTTGATGACGCGACGCTCGCTGCCCTGGCAACCCTGTCGGTGACGGCGAGCTTTCCGTTCTTCATCTACGGGGCGTGGATCATGCTCGACGCACGGACGGTCACGTGGGACGTGTTGATCCACCATCTCAAATACATCACCGTTGGCCTCGTGTTGACGACGGTGCCGATGATGTTCTGGATGATTCCACGGCTGGCCGAGCAGCTGTCTGGGTTGTCGGCACTGCACTCGATTCTCGGCCTGCAGGCGTACGCGATGTTGTTGTTCGCGCTGACGGGAATCGTCCGGATTTTTCAGGCCAAGTACCACGCCAACCTGTACAAAAACCCCGACCAGGACGTCGACCTCGACGATCTCCACGAGAACATGGGTGCGTGGCGCGGCCGACTCAGAATCGGCGTTTTCGGCTACGTCATCTTCTGGCTGGGCGCGTATCTCACCGGCCTGTACCAATTTATTGTGCGGTACCTGTTGGTGTGAGCCGTCTGCAGCGTGCTAGTCCCACGACTCGCCGGACGCGAGATCGACGCTGTTGTCGACTTTCGAGGAGGGACAGATGTCTTCGAGCAGACAGTCCCTACAGTCGGGGTTGATCGCCGTACACGTCTCGCGGCCGTGGGTGATCATGAGATGCGTGTACCACTGCCAGTCTTCCTCGGGGACGACGCCCATCAGATCCTGCTCGATCGCTTCGGGGCGTTCTTCGTCGGTAATGCCGAGCCGTCGAGAAATCCGCTGGACGTGCGTGTCGACGACGATGCCTTCGACGATCTGGTGGCCGTGCTGGAGAACGACATTGGCCGTTTTGCGACCGACACCCTTCAGTTCGGTCAACTCCCCCATGGTGTCCGGAACCTCGCCGTCGTGCTTCTCAATGAGTGTTGCGCAGGTCGACCGGATGTAGTCGGCCTTGCTGTTGAAGTAGGTGATCGACGAGATGTCCTCGGCGAGTTCGTCCTGGTCGGCAGCAGCGTAGTCGGCCACACCGTCGTACTTGTCGAACAGTTCGGCGGTCACCGAATTGACGCGCTCGTCGGTACACTGTGCCGACAACATTACCGCAATGAGGAGTTCGAGCCGGTTCGAGAACGTGAGCGAAATCGTTGTGTCAGGATAGGCGTCGTAGAGCCGGTCGATAACTTCGAGCGTCTGGTCGTGACGGCTGTCGAGTGGGCTGCCCATACCGTCTCGTTGTGTGGCCCCCTGTTGAGTGATTCGAAGCGGGCGAGTACATATTTATCGTTGCCGCAATTCGCCGGGACAACTCACCTCAGATTCCTGATAGCGAGGGTGACTCCGCAAAAAGCGAAACCATATTCAATTCCAAAAGAAAAATTTGATACCAAGTATAATTACTTATGTGGGGGCCGGTCGTGTGTCCAGGTATGCTCGGGAAGGTGGTGGCAGCTGTTAGTCTCCGTGGACGGCTGCTTTCGCGGTCGGCACTGCAGGCGCGGAAACGCGCGATTGTCAAAACGCTTTGCTACCGGCTGTTCATGATCTGTATTACCGTCGTCATCGCGTGGTTCATCGTCGGCGACGTTGGCGACGCGCTCAACATCGGTATCGCCGCAAACGCCGTCAAAACCGTGACCTACTATCTGTATGAGCGAACGTGGGATCACATCACGTGGGGTGTCTCACGCTCGGCGTAACCGAAAAAACACTCGGCGAAACCGAATAAAAAGCGTCGGCGACTCAGGCAAACGCGAGCGAACTACCGATATCTTCGCTCTCTTCGAGTTGGATTTTCTCCCACGCCTCGATGAAGTCCTGTCGACGAACCTCGGTGCGGTCGTCGCGGATGGCGAACATTCCGGCTTCCGTACAGACGGCCTTGATGTCCGCACCCGACGCGTCAACCGCTTTCTCGGCGAGTTCGGCGAAATCAACGTCGTCTGCGACGTTCATGTTCCGGGTGTGGATCTGGAAGATGAGTTCGCGACCCGTCTCGTTGGGTTTCGGCACCTCGATGAGGCGGTCGAACCGACCGGGTCGCAGAATGGCCGGATCGAGCATGTCGAACCGGTTGGTCGCGGCGATCAGTCGGATGTCGCCGCGCTCGTCGAAGCCGTCCATCTCGCTGAGCAACTGCATCATCGTCCGCTGCACCTCGGCGTCGCCGGAGGTTTTCGAGTCCGTCCGTTTCGAGGCGATGGCGTCGATCTCGTCGATGAAGATGACGGCGGGTTCGTTCTCGCGAGCGACCTCGAACAGGTCGCGGACGAGTTTTGCGCCCTCGCCGATGAACTTGTGAACCAGCTCGGAGCCGGCCATCTTGATGAACGAGGCGTTGGTCTGATTGGCAACCGCCTTCGCGAGCATCGTTTTTCCGGTTCCCGGTGGGCCGTACAGCAGCACGCCAGAGGGTGGGTTGATGCCGACCTGCTCGAACATTTCGGGTTTGTCGAGCGGGAGTTCGACGGTTTCGCGGACTTCATTGAGCTGTTCGTCGAGCCCGCCAATGTCCTCGTAGGTCACATCAGGGCTGTGTTCGACCTGCATGACGCGGGCACGAACATCGGTCTCGTTGTCGAGGCGTTTGACGATCGACAAGGAGTTATTGACCGCGACGCGCGCGTCAGGCTCGAGATCCTCGCGCATCTCGTCGGTGACCTCGGTGAGCGCCTCCTGATTGTTGCCGTGCTGCTTGATAATCACGCCCTCCTCGGAGAGCTCTTGGACGGTCGCGACGAACAGCGGCGACTGCTTGAGCTTCTTGTTTTCGTGGGTTAGCCGCTCGAGTTTCTGTTTGTACTTGTTGTTCTCCGCGTTGGCGTCGAGGAGTTTGTCCCGCATCTCCTCGTTCTGTGATTCGATAACGCCCAACCGTTCTTGGAGCGCCTCGATTTTTTCCTGTCGGGACGCCGCCTCCTCATAGGGTAGTTCGACGTCGTCCACGGTGTCAGTCATCGCCGGGTCTACGGCTGTCGTTAATAAGAGGTTTCGGGTCGGGGGAGTCCGCTCATATCACCGCCGTTGAAGCATGTCCTGCGGTTATACCGATTGATAGCAAGTATTATCATACGGCATCCCGCACAGAAAGACACCATGAGTACACAAGAAGCGCTTGCAACCGACAACCAGGCGGATCGATGGGAGGCCGTTCGCGACCTTCCACCGAGCGCAAAACTCGTTGCCAAGGTGCTGGACTACAACGACACGCTGACGCAGAGCGAACTGGCCGAAGAAACGCTGTTGCCGCCGCGAACCGTCCGCTACGCGCTGAGTCGACTCGAAGACGCCGGCGTCGTCGAATCGCGCTTTTCGTTTTCTGACGCTCGCAAGCGCCTGTACAGTCTCACCGTCTGAGTCTGCGCTCCACTCTCGTTTCTCTCCCGCATCGTCGACGCGGTTGCAGCCTCTGTGTACATTTCGCTGGATAACATCGCCACCCATGCAGCCGAACGTTTATATCCGATTCCGCAGCCACGACGAGCATGACGCTTCGTTCACGACTCCGCGGTGTCGTCGCCAGCGGTGTTTGTCGGCTCCGCAGTGCCGGGGCGGTCGCTCGCCCACCGTACGCCGGTATCATCGACGAGGCCGAACGGTGTCTCGATTCGCCAGATCGCGCCGCCACCTTTCGCGACATCGGTGGTCTCGACCGTCTCGAAACCGCCGTCGACGCGGCGGAATCGGACGGCCATTTGGCACTCGCCACGCGCGGGCGGCTCACACTCGACGCACTTTCGCCGTCGCATCTAGACGATGAGTCGACTGTCACCGATTCGTCCGATTCCGACTCAGCCACTCCCGACGTGACTGCAACGCGGTCGACACGCCTCGATCGATCCGTCGGTCGCGGAACCGATATACCGGCAGACGAGTAACACCCAGCCAATGACACGGGTGATCCATACCGGCGATACCCACATCGGCTACCAGCAGTACCACTCGCCGGCGCGGCGCGCGGATTTTCTGGCCGCCTTCGAACAGGTGATCGACGACGCGATCGAGATGGAGGTCGACGCCGTCATCCACGCGGGCGATCTGTTTCACGACCGCCGCCCCGACCTTCCCGACTTGCTGGGCACGCTGTCGGCGCTCCGGCGACTCGCGGCCGCGGAGATTCCGTTTCTCGCCGTCGTCGGCAACCACGAATCCACGCGCGGCGGCCAGTGGCTCGACCTCTTCGAACGACTCGATCTGGCCACTCGTCTCGGCTCAGAACCGGTTGACTGCGGCACTGTCGCCTTCTACGGACTCGATCACGTTCCCGTTTCGCGTCGCGACAGCCTCGCCTACGAGTACGATTTTCCGGACGCGGACACGACACATACTGCGCTTGTTGGCCACGGTTTGTTCACCCCGTTCGCCCACGCCAACTGGGACACCGAAACCGTGCTCGACGAATCGACCGTCGACTTCGACGCCGTATTGCTCGGCGACAACCACACCCCGGGTATCGAGCAAGTCGACGACACATGGGTCACCTACTGCGGATCGACCGAGCGCGCGAGCGCCGCCGAACGCGACGGCCGCGGCTACAACGTGGTCGTGTTCGACGCCGAGGATCCCGAACCGTCGGGCGTCGAAATCCGCCAGCGATCGCTCGAAACCCGCCCGTTCGTCTTCGTGAGCGTCGAGCTCAGCGCAGACGAGGGAAGCGACCGCATTCGCGAGCAGGTTCGCCAGCACGACCTCGATGACGCCGTCGTCATCGTCGAAATCCTCGGCGCGGGCGATCCGGTTGCGCCCGCCGACATCGAGTCGTTCGCGCTCGACCGTGGCGCGCTCGTCGCCCGCGTCACCGAGAGGCGGGAGATCGACGACGGGGCCGCTCTCTCGGTGAGTTTTGCCGATCCCGACGCCGCGGTCGACGAACACATTGAGGGGTTGGGGCTGTCGGCGGCAGCCCTCGATATCGACGACGCGGTTCGCTCCTCTGCTCTCGCCGACGCGACCCTCCGTGAGACGATCAAGGGCCGTCTCAGCGACGCGCTCGAAAACGACCCTGAGGCGTTCGCCCCGAGCGATCCACAGTCGGCAACGACAACCGATCCGACCGATAGTGGCGCCGACGCCATCGCAAACGGCGGTCGCGACGATGACGTGGTCGGCGTTGCCGACGAGCCAAACGCGGTCGACGATGATGAGGACGTGGATGACACCGAATCTACCGCCGAAACCGACGCGCCC
>LKMS01000066.1 GCA_001563965.1 Haloferacaceae archaeon PL-Br10_E2g29
GCTATCGGTAATTTGTTATACATCACCTACTTCGGCTGGTGACCCCCAGCTATTGCTCACCAGTAATGCGGTTGTCCCCGGGCAGCACCACTCGGCGTCTGGGGCAGTCGCGGGATACTCGGCGGTATGTAGGCTGTACTGTGGGTATTCTGGTCGTAACAAAGCGAACATGGACTCTTCAATGAGTTATGAGGATGTTGGATTTCGGCGTCACTAGCGAACGCGAGCATACAGGCCATCGATTATGAGTGCTGATACGTCCGCTCGGGATGGGCTCGCGCCGGATCTCGTCTTCGACATTCTTAGCAACAATCGACGGCGGATGGTGCTGTACTATCTTCACCATCCCAACGGCCCACAAACCGTCCAAGCGCTTGCCGAACAGATTGCTGCGCTCGAAAACGACTGTGAGCCTGACGAACTCTCTCCGCAGCAGCGCAAGCGGGTATACGTCTCACTCTATCAGACACACCTTCCTAAACTCGAATCGAGCGGCATCATCGACTACGACGACGATTCGGGAACGGTTTCGCTTACGCCACTTGCGGACGAAATGGACTCGTATCTTGGCTCCGCAAACCAGCCGAGCTACCCGTGGCAGCAACACTATCTCGGTATTGCGGTCGTTGGTGTGGTGTTGCTGTCGCTGTCGAGCGTGAGCATTATTCCCCTGTCATCGCTCACGATCGGGCTCGTATTGTTGGCTGTGTTTTCGTTGTCTGCTATCGTCCAGTATGTGCAGTACAAAAAGCGCGAGCGCGAGCCATCCACTGAGCTGCTCGACCAGCCTCACTAACACTCAGCGACACTCGTCGAGCAGACAGACGCTTCCGGGATCGACAACAATGAACTCCTCGTCGAGCAGGTGATCTTCAATTCCGGGAAGGAACATGTACCGTCCGTTGACGCCCTCGGCGATCTTGATCACGGTCAACGACTGGAGCTCGTACTCCAGATCGCCGTGCGGATCGGGATCGACCGCGGCGTTCTTCCATGCTTCTGTGAGTCGTGACTCCGACATTATTGCTCACATTCCTCGATTCGCTCTTCGATCCGCCTGCGCCCTTCGTCCGCCTCCCGCACGGTAAGTAGTGCCTGCATATAGCGTAGGAACCGCCTACTGCATATAGCCGTTCTGCAGGAATAGGTACCAGTTTGTTCCGAACTACCGACCGATACTGACCAAACCGTTAACCCCTCTGGTGGTGCGCGCTTCGAGTCATCTCTCAGCAGCCGGTTACGGCTGTGTCGGTCGGTCGGTGATGCGAATCTCACCGGCTGCGGTCGCGGTCACGGCGTACTCGTCGACGGTGAACGTCACCGAGCCGTTTCGGTTGCTGCCCGCAACCGGTTTGAACAACTCATTGAGCGCATCGAGATCGATCGCCTCGAAGACGACCGGATCGCCGTGGTCGACATCACATCCCCGAATCGAATCAAGCGCCAAGAGAATTTCGGTACCGAGTTCGACGTCACCGGCTGGATCATACGTCGCTTCGTACACGACGTGGCTGCTCTTATCACCCTGACTGCCCGGCGAACAGGTGTCTGACATTGTGCAGTATTGGTTTGAATAAATAAAATTATTTCGGTTGCCTCAACGTGCACACTGCCGTCGGCAAGAGACACGCCCCTTCGAGTCGGGGCACACGCCATCTCGGGGTGGTGTATCCCCTACGCGAGCGCTACGTTCGTCAGTCGGTGATCTCCTGAGCCAGCCGAGTTTCGTCCGTGTCGACGAAGATTTTGTTGTCTGACTCAACAAATGGTCACCCGGAGACGACACGCCCGTTTCTGCTGGGTAGTCGCTGAATAACTACGCCTCCAACCGGTCTCCGTCAACCAATGACCGGCCCCGGTGTCCATTCGGCGTTCGCAGCCGAGTGGCCGATGTTCGTTGGTGGTTCCGTTGCGCCAGCAGATCTGGTTGTTGTCGGCGGTATCACCGGTTGCGTTGGTGGCAGTGGTGTCGACGGTGTCGCCTCGGAAGGAACCGAAAACAGGGCCGCCGTCAGCGTCTCTTTGAGCCACCGGCCAGCCGGTCTGTGGCGATGATCGGGACCGCACGCCTGTTCCGTCGGTTTCTCTCGCTTTTGGGGCCGAAGCTGATCGCGACCCTTCTCGCAATCGCCTCAACACCCATTATTGTCCGGCTGCTCGGCCCGGGACTGTACGGCGACTACGCCGTCTTGCTCTCGATTTACTCGCTGTACATGATTCCGATCAGCGCGGCGATCACCGAGGGTGTCCAGAAGTTCGTCGCCGAGGAACGGACTGGACAGTGGGCCGAACGCGTTGTGCAGTTTTACTTTTTTTCGGGGTTTGCGCTTGCACTGTTCGGGGCGGTCTTGCTGGTGGTCGCCACCCGTCTCGGCGTTGCGGATCACTTCGGCGAGGGGTTCACCCTCTACTTTTATCTGCTTGGACTGTACGTTTTTGTCGATCAGTTTCGAGGGCTCTCGATGCATACGGTGTTGGGCTTCGGTCTCGAACACATCAGCGGCCCGCTTGGGGTGGTTAAAAAAGGCGTTACGGTCACCGCGGGGATTCTGCTCGTCCTTGCGGGCTTCGGCGTTGCGGGGTTACTTGTCGGACACATCGTCGCAAGCGTGCTGGTTGCGCTTATTGCAGGGGCGGTGGTCGTCCGCCGGCTGTCGACACGTGCGCTGATTAACCCTCCTCGCTCGGTTCCCTACCGGGAGTTTCTCTCGTTTAACGGCTTCAATGTCGTCCTCGTCCTGCTCGTCATGTCACTCTTTCATGTCGATGTGATCATGGTTCGCGCGCTCGTCGGCGACGAGGCAACCGGCTTTTACAAAGCTGCACTCGCACTGGCGGAGTACATCTGGATCGTCCCCATTGTGCTACAGGGACTCTTGTTGCATTCGAGTTCGACGCTCTGGCACGAGGAGCGCTACGGCGAACTCACCGAACTGGCGGGTCGGGTCACACGGTATACAACGCTGCTCGTGTTGCTGATGGCCGTTGGGCTTGCAGTGCTCGCCGAGCGGGTCGTCCCGCTGTACTACGGCGAGCCGTTTGCGGTGGCGACGACCCCGCTGTTGTTGTTGCTTCCCGGCGCGATTGGCTTTGCGATAGCCCGGCCGCTGCAGGCGATCTGTCAGGGTTCGGGAAAGCTTCGCACACTGATTTTCGCGGTTGGCATCGCTGCCGTACTTAACGTCGTACTCAACGCGGTACTGATTCCGGTGTTTGGAATCAACGGTGCGGCGACGGCAACCAGCGTTTCGTATGGCTCGATGTTCCTGTTGCTCGTCTGGTCGGCACGTCGGTTGGGCTACGATCCGCTGGTCGACTTTCGCGCGGGTCGTGTCGCGGTCACCACCGTCGGAACCGCGGGAGTCATTCTGTTGGCCGACGGGCTGTTTGAGAGCGATCTGCTCGCACTCATTGTTGTTCCAGTTGTCGGTGCGGTGGTGTTTACTGCCGCGGCGCTCGTCACCGGCGCAATCGACCGCGACGAACTCACCGCGATCGTTTCACAGCTTCCGCTTCCCGAACGATATCGCTCGGACTGAGAGCGATGCCCTCGCCGCCATGACCGACACTCTGCGACCCACCGCGCCGACACGCGTCGATCTTACCACCGTGGGAGCGACTCCTCGGTCGCGAGCAGCTCGCTAATCGTCTCGGTGCTTTGCGGATTGATGAGCGTGCTGTTTTGAATCAACAGCGTCGAATTCTGCAGCACGAGCGGCCTGTTGGTAACCTCTATGTGGCAGTTGACCAAGCGGCAGTCAGCTGAATCGCGGAGGAAAATTCCGTTTCGGTTGGCTCCTGACTGTCTGAGTGTACAGTTGCGAAACACCGTTTCGTCGCGGTCGTCGATAAAAATGGCCTGTCCACCGGCAGCACTGCCGGTAACTGTCACGCCATCGAACTCCGGGATCGCCGCATGCGTATTCTGGTCTGGAAACAGTCTGACTGCGGGCGTGTCGTCGCGGTCGACCTCGACCTCGGTGTTTCGAACGGTCGCCCCGCCGTTCGTTTCGTGGACCGTGATGCCGGCGTGGGCAAACCGCGAGGTGCTGGTGAGTTGAATCCGGCAGTTTTCGATCAGCTGTCGCTGGCCGTTTCGGAGCCGGATTCCCCGGGCGTTTGCGGGACTCCCGCCGGAGACTGGTGGCGGGGCGTCGCTCACGCTCTCGACACCGTCAGCGACCGATCCCTCAGTGCCGAGCCGAATGTTCGCGATGTTGTTGTTCCGGTAGACGCCCCGCTCGACACGGACGGTTCCGCCCGCGCCGGTGGGAAGCCCCGGCGGCGACCCGTACAGCCCGTTGTCGGTGAATCCCGAGACGGTACAGTCGCGGAACACGGCGGTTCCGGCGTGTGGCTCGCCGACAAAGATCGCGGTGAGGTCGGTTTCATCATCCGGCATATCGAGGGTAAGCCGTTCGACGAGTGCCGTTGCATCCGGATCGAGAACGTCGAGTCGAAGCTGGGTGATCTGTTCGTCACAGCTCCCTGTGATGTCGACATCGCCGAGAACCACATCGCCGACGGCGTTGATTCGAACGGTTCCGCCAGCACCCGGGGCGGTAAAATCGATGTCGATTCCATCGAACAACAACCCGCCAACCTCGTGAAAGCGAAGATACGATTCCCCGCCAGGAACACAGTGTGCTGGGTCGCCGACGAACGTGGGGTGTGCACCCGGTTCGGCGGCGAGCCCAAACCGCCGGTAGCCAGTGAGTTCGATCGGGAGCAGCCGGTAAGTTCCGGCTGGAATGATAATGAGTGTGTCGTCGTCGACGTACTGCTCAAGAATGCGATTGATCGGCTCACGGCCCGTTGGGTCGGCACCGACCGACACCGCGTCGACAACGGTCGCAAACTCACTGGGCGCTGGGACATCGAGATCATGACTGGGTCCCGGTGGGTCGTCGTCGGGCGACGCTGTTCGGAAGCGACCCGTCCAGAGGGCAGCTGCGAGCCCTGCTCCGCCGATGAGCCCGCCGCTCGCGATGAGCTGCCGGCGTGAAAGATCCATCTGTGCGACTGAAGACGACTCCGCCGTAATGTTATGCCGACACTTCCCCGCCAGCAGGTCGGTTCCGGTGTCTCACTCCGTCTCCCGGTGAGGAAGACGGTTCATCCGTTGAGACACGCTGAGATGGTGCCGGTGTCGTCCACGTTCGTCTCCGATCCGAAGCGGTAGTCGCTTGATAACTTAACTCACCCACCTGTTCTATGTGAGCATGTTCGAGAGCGCTTCCCTAGGCCCTGCGGTAACTGGTTTGAAGCAGTCTCTCGCCAAACGGATCGGATCGGATGCCAAACGGTGTCGACTCCACGTAAGGAGTCGCCGACCAACCGGTCACAACGGGATACTGGGCGGGCTCGACGATCGCACCGTCACAGTGCGCCCGTCTCCGCAGCAGTCCACCCCATCCCACGTGGCCGAACCGCCAGCGGGTGAACACCCAGTTTGCGGAGTGTAAAACATGCCTCCCTACGAGATTCGTCAGTACCATCCCGATGACAAAAACGCCTTTCTGTCGCTCTATCGAACCGTTATGGGTCGCGAACAGGGAACCAAGTGGTTTGCGTGGAAATACGAACAGAACCCGTACACCGATCACGTACCCATGATCGTCGGCGTCGATGGTGGTGAGATTGTTGCGGCGAGACCGTTTTTTGCCCTTCCGATTTCACACAATGGCCGCTGTGAAACGGTGCTCCAACCGGCCGATGCAATGGTACACCCGGATCACCGCCGGCAAGGGTTGTTCACTCGGATGACCGAACGGGCGATTGAACAGTACACTGGTGCGTATCGATTCTTTTTTAATTTCCCGAACGCCCGGTCGCTTTCTGGAAACCTCACCCTCGGCTGGCGGGTTGTCTCGAAGCGTCCATGCTACTACAGAATCGCCCATCCCGAACGGGTTGCAGCGGCGCAGACCGATCACAGGGCGATTCACCTTCTCGGCAAACTCGCCACACCGATCGCCACGAGATATCATCGGCTTCGAGATTATACCGCCTCAGAGACCGCAACCACCACGGTTAGAACAGAGCCGAATCTCCTCCTCACCGAGCTTACTGCACTGTATGCGACGGCCGTATCTGATGAAATCCACGCCTGTCGTGACGAGCAGTTCTACCGGTGGCGTCTTGCCAATCCCAACTGGATCTACAGAACCTATCTCGCAGAGAACGCAAGCGGCCCCATCGCAGCCATCGTCACCGGAACGTCGGTTGGGCCTAGACCAACAACGACAAAACTCACCGACGTCGTCCCGGTCAAAAACGCGCCCGAACCGGCTCTCGTGGCTTTGATCGGGCAGATACTGACAGATCATGCAGAGACGGACATATTTGTCGCCCCGTCGCAAGGATTTCCTCGCGCGGTCCTCACCGCGTTTGGATTTCACGCTGATAACCGGTTTCCCCTCTCGGCTCTGGCGTGCCAGACGACACACGTTGTCCGCGGGCTCAGCGACGACGGCGAACACAGTGCGGGCGAACTCACGGATCCGGCACGGTGGGCGTTGACGTTCATCGAAGAAGATACCAGCTAAGCGGCGAGCAAGCGGCGTGTTGCCTTACTGCGTTCGGTCGGCAATTTCTGCCATCGTCTCGATTCTCAGCCCCGTCGTTTCACGTTTGCTCGCCGCGTACTCGATAATCGACTGCATTCGGCGAACATCCCGTTCGGTCTGGAGATTGTTTGGATGGAGCCACGCGTGAAAAATCCCGTCCGAACGGGCGGCACGATCGATTGCGTGTCTCGCCTGCCGAACGATCGGATCGAGCCCGACCGCCTCGAGTACCGTTCGCGGTGTTCCTTCGAACCCGAACAGAAACAACGAGGGCGGAATGTTCACAAGGCCGTACTCATCGACGAACGGTTCGACCAGCTCGAGACGACCCGGGTCGACGGTCGACAGGAGTTTGTTGGCCATTCGTCCGAATCGGCTTTCGGTAGCTGCTCCGCTACCACGATAACAACTGAATCCGGTTTCGGCGAGGAGACCTCGGTGTCCGACGGCATTTCGGGGAAACACGAAGGAATCGTACTCGATCCCGAATGGCTGGGCGACGTCGATTGCGGCTTCCAGTTCGGCGCGGGCAATCGCGTTGGTCACGCGTGGATCATCGAACAACACGTGAGAAAATGAGTGACAACCGATGTCGTGGGCGGTTTCGGCCTCGACGATGGCTTCGATGAGATCTGTCCCAAAGCGGAGATCCGGCCGCGACTGCCACGCCGTTCGCTCACGATCGAACCACCCGTCGATCGACAGATGCTCGGCGTGGATGCCATCACACTCCGCGAGCAAGAGGTGGCCGACGACGGCCCACGTGGCCGGCACCTCGTGCGTCTCGAAGGCCGAGAGCAGTCGCCGCCACCCGGTTCGGCCGGCGTCGACACGATCTATCGGCGGATCGGCCAGATCGTGAAAGCCCCAGCCGAGTTCCGCGTCAACCGAGAAGACAACCGAACCCATTAGGTCGTCACCCGGTTGGGTGTCTCACCGTGGGTTTTCGACCCCATCAGTTATCCACCCCCTTGTTTGCGTCGTGATCCTCAGCAGCCAGATCTGCCCCGCTCAGCACCTCACCTGTCGTGACCACCTCGACCTCCGACAGCGGGAACGTCTCGGGGTTCGGGGTTGGTTGCATCAATCCAACGAGTAAGCCAGCGGCGCCCAAGCTTTTCGCAAACAGAAACGTTGCGGCGCCACGGACACCGATTTTCGCTGCGATGACACTGAACAGTACCACCGAGAGCAGCACCCACCAAACAAACAGCAGTGAGATGAACCCTGAGACGATACCGACTGAAACCCACGCGAGCACGCCGAGTTTGTACCGTTGGCGACGCACGAGGTATCGCAGCACTGTCGGCGTGGTCTGCCACTTCCGTATCATCTGCCCCGGCCCCAGGTAGTATCCCCGCTGCCAGCGTCTGAGTGGTTCGCGGATCGCCTTCTCCGTGTGGTGTCGGGCTGACACCTCCGGCAGACGGACGAGTCGGTAGCCGTTTGTTGTAAGTTGTAACCCCACATCGATATCCTCGTTGCTGCGGAGATACGGATCGAACCCGCCGACCTCGGCCAGTGCGCCAGCATCACAGAGCACGAACCCACCGAGCTCTTTGACCTCCGTGATCTCCGTCTGCGTCGAGTGGTTGAGACAGCCCTCGACGGCGGCGAC